>NZ_CP085444.1:0-45000 GCF_023824195.1 Priestia megaterium | reverse complement strand
AAAAAGATCAAAAAACTTACTGATATTTATCTTAGTTACAAATACTTGTTAATATAATTACATTTGCTTTATATCTTTATTTTATGTTATAACTAGTTAACCTTGTATCGATCGTCTTGACTAAAACCCAGGCTTTTTTTAAAGCCTGGGTTTTCTATTGAACTAATATTAGATAAATCATGGCTTTCTAATTATAAGACCATAAAAAAAGACTCCTTCATAGGAGTCTTTTTTATCACTTTTGATTATGCTTTGTGAACGTTAGCAGCTTGTGCTCCACGTTGACCTTGCTCGATATCAAAAGTAACTTTTTGACCTTCTTCTAATGATTTGAAACCTTCACCTTGAATAGCACTGAAATGAACGAATACATCGTCTCCGCCTTCGACTTCAATGAAACCGAAACCTTTGTCTGCATTAAACCATTTTACTGTACCTTGTGTCATAATGTTGCCTCCTGCTGTGGAATACTCCACAAATGTATTACCACTCTTGCTCAATCATACTATTTCAAGATAAAAACTTCTGTTTAGGGTTTTTTCTTCTCTCAATCCTATACCGAACAAAAATAAGTTAACGGTAGTGTACCATATAGACGTATTGATAGCAAATAACGGAAATAGAACCCTAATACAAAAGGTATGTACTATTGTAGCTACCTTACTCTTCTTAAGTTGACTATTATAAGAATAAGGATTCCACTCTTCATTTTATGATAGCAAATAATTGCTTTATTTCATTTAACGGTTATAATCATACTTGTCTACGGACTAAACTTAACAGTAAGAAAGAAGTGCCCTTATGAGAAAGTTAAAACCCTCTTTTCAAAACCTCGTCAATGAAAACAGACATAAAATACTAGAAGATAAAAAGGTCATGGAAAAGATTGAAGAAAAAATTGAAGCTCGACAGGAGCAGGCTAGATGAAAACGAAATAAGAGTAGAATAAAAACATCCTATCTAAACGGATGTTTTTTTGTATTGTACTGCTGTCGCATTTCTAGATAAGTGTCTTTTTACAGGATGTTTCATCTGCCATGTCGAATCTAGCAAGTCACAAGGAAGGGGCTGTTAATATGGATTCAAAAGAACAAAAGCGGTTGGCAACTACTAGAAAACTAAGGGGAAATGCTAAAGAACGAACTGACTTATTTTCTGAGTTAGAACAAGACTTAGAGAATTTAGGATTACAACGACGAATGAAACAATTAGAGTTAGAAAGTAAGTTCCTAAAAAACCAGAACGATGAACTAGCTTAATTCACAGCACCCGTTCAGAGGTGCTTTTTCAACATTTTAAAACTGCACATCAGAATATCCTAGCTATGATCAATGCGTATTTGTCTACGTTTCGCACTTTGGTTATGACAGAATCCCCCTACCTTTTTGGAGCAAAACATGTTATAATACGTTTAACCAATACTTTAATTTCGAAAAAAGGTGCTTTTCCTAAGGGAAAGCACCTTTTTTATTTTAATTAGTCCGGACTTTCTATTAAATACGGAAATTTTCAGCCTATCCTTCTACGGACAACTGGAATATGCTATAATCCAAATATCTTTCGATTTCAATGCACATGTTATCTTAAGAGGCCAGACTGGTTTTAACTAGTCTGGCTTTCTCTTTTATTCACCTATATTTTTTATCCAACTGACCCTTTACATATGTACAACTTGCCTAATGTTCACGTAAAAAGAAGTGGTCTTTTTTATAATGTACTCTTACCAGACAAGAAGGACAAACAAAAAATCCCATGTTCTCTTTTTCACCTGTAACTTCATGAGCATAAAATTCTCCCGTTGTTTTAACTTGATCAACGATTTCCATATAACCATTATGAAAATAAGCTAGCTTGTTATAGTACTTGTTAATAATAATCAAATCTTAATTCGCTGGTTATCTTGCTTCTTCTTCTCTTCTTCTCCCTTCCTAATATAAAAAAAGAAGACTCTTCTGCCTTCATTTCGCTTTCAAACTTTTGCTTTTTTTAACGTTCCATTTCTTGTGCTACAATTCTTTTTTTGTAGATTGTGCTCCATTATTCCGTGCAAAAGATTTTGTAAATCCATTTTATAATTTCTCTTTTTCCTTTTGTCCTAATACTTTTTCTCTCTCAATACCTCCACCTTTTTAAGTCGACTTTTAAAGAAATCTTAGCGAGAAATCTTTTTTATTTTTCAATTCCATTTATTTTTTAATGGCAATTGGATCTATATTTCGTAAAAACATATCCATCATATTCGTTCCTTTCCTGTAAATTGTGAGTCCCCACTTCAAAAGAGAGAAGAGCATAAGGGGTTTTTGCTATCACAGGGTGTGATAGGCTAGGCAAAGCCTAGCAAAACCGTGATATCAAAGAAAGTCGCTAAATGTCCCCTTTGCGTCCCCTTTTTTTGGTGTACGTCCCTTTCACGTCCCCCTTTAAAATCCCAATGTCTCCTTTACGTCCCCCTCTGTTTTTTCACTTCATGGCTAAATCTTGTTGCTTTTCATTCAATTTTTGGAGCTTTTCTTGTAAACCTTTTTGTTCATCTTCATGGAGCTGAATGCTTTCATCACTTGATTGAATGGCATCCTTTTTCATCGCAAGTTTTGATTCCGTATCTGCTTTTTCCTCCTCCACTTGGTACTTCATATCACGTTGTAATTCATTCATTTCCTGTTGCGTTTGACGTTTATGTTTCGTTTCTACCGTGATTGCTTTTTCATAGTTTTTCATTTTCTTTTTGGCAAAATCTTTTTCCAACTCATTGACCAAAAGTGCATATTCTTGTTTGTTTTTGATTCCTTTTCCTTCTTCACTTTTCGTTTTTCGTTTTCGTTGGTCAGAATAGAGCGTTGTAATTAACGCATGAGCATCTATTTTCTCTGTTGAACCTGTTTCTGAATCACTCGTCACATCATCCACGTTTACCGTTTCTTTTTCTTCATTTTCTTGATACAGATCAAATGCTAGTACTTCCCAGTTTGGAGATAAAGCGTTGATCCTGACAACGTAATATCCATCATCTTCATACAATAATTGAACAGGTAATTTCACGTTTGGATTCGCTTTTTCTTGTGCAAGGAAGCTTACCTTTTCTTCATCTGTTTGATCTAGTTTGATGACCATATCCAGTGAACTTGAAGCCCGATGATACACAAGCTTTTCAATAGTGACGGTTCCTGTAATGTTGGAAGAAACCACCTCATAGGTTTTGGTATGGTACAAAGGATCTTCTATTTGCAAATAAAATTTTGATGTCAGTAAGGATGAAAAACCAATAAAGAAAAAGATTAAAACAGCTGTATACTTCCATGATCGATTGCGACTTAAATTAAACCGATAGTCTTCCAATTGCTTCTTAAATGCCACCTGTTCCACCTCATTTCATGATTTCTGTTTTCAATTCTTCGATACTATAAAACACCCATTTGTTCGCTTCTTTTCGCAAAGAAACCTTAATAATGTCATGCGTTTGATCGTCGACATTTTCATCCTTCTAAGAGTTAAAGAAATATTAAAATCCCAATTAACCTTACATCCAAAAATCACCTACTATAGATTTATAGTTAGTTTCTTCGACTTTAGTTAAACTTAAGTTGAATATAATATCTACTAAATATAGTTTTTTAATCACACATTCCTTTTAGTTCAACCTAAATCAAACCTAACAGCAATTAAATACAGAATCACAGTCAGGTTTTCAGCTTTAGTCAAACTCAAGTTAAACTTAACAGTTACTTACTACAGATTTATAGTTAGATTCCATTTCTTTAGTCTATCCCATTCCAAACTTAACAGTTACTTACTACAGATTTATAGTTAGATTCCATCTCTTTAGTCTATCCCATTCCAAACTTAACAGTTACTTACTACAGATTTATAGTTAGATTCCATCTCTTTAGTCTATCCCATTCCAAACTTAACAGTTACTTACTACAGATTTATAGTTAGATTCCATCTCTTTAGTCTATCCCATTCCAAACTTAACAGTTACTTACTACAGATTTATAGTTAGATTCCATCTCTTTAGTCTATCCCATTCCAAACTTAACAGTTACTCACTACAGATTTATAGTTAGATTCCATCTCTTTAGTCTATCCCATTCCAAACTTAACAGTTACTCACTACAGATTTATAGTTAGATTCCATCTCTTTAGTCTATCCCATTCCAAACTTAACAGTTACTCACTACAGATTTATAGTTAGATTCCATCTCTTTAGTCTATCCCATTCCAAACTTAACAGTTACTCACTACAGATTTATAGTTAGATTCCATCTCTTTAGTCTTCTTAAGAACTTTGTTATAATAAACTATGACTTTGAATTGCCTATTCTCTCAAAAATAGCAAAAGAACCTGTAAATCTAACACAAAATCCATCATTAAATCTCTCAAAATTTAATGTCAGTTCTGTTATAATAACAACAAATTTATTATTA
This sequence comes from Priestia megaterium, assembly GCF_023824195.1. Taxonomy (NCBI): domain Bacteria; kingdom Bacillati; phylum Bacillota; class Bacilli; order Caryophanales; family Bacillaceae; genus Priestia; species Priestia megaterium. The sequence continues at coordinate 40,575 of NZ_CP085444.1, read as the reverse complement.
TTATAATTGAGAAGAGGAGGGGGTTAATTTGAAACAAACTGAGGAAGAATTCAAATTAAGTGAAGTAATAAAACTTACTGGGCTTTCTGATCAAACAATTCGAAGATATCAAGAGGACTTTAATATTCAAGGGATTCGTACTCAAGGTGGTCATCGTCGTTTCAAAAGAGAAGAAATTGATATGTTACTTGAGGCTAAGAGATTGAAAGAAGAACATGGTTACTCTATTAAGCAAATCCGTTCACATTTTAATGGAGAAACAACATCGGAGATGTTAGAAAAGAATGAACCTATGAAAACAGTTTTTGAGAAGAAAATATTGAATTTAGAAGAACAATTAGCAGAGGCAACTGAAAAAATTGATTCTATGGTTCAGGTTTTAACAACATTTATGAAACAAAGTGGACAAACAAATCAAAATATTTTATCTCAATTTCAAGATGTACTAAAGGCACTCCCTGAAACACCTACAACTACAAACAACCAAAGAATCTTGGAAAAAGAGCAACGTCTAAACGAATTAAAAATTAGAAACAAATTAAAAAAAGAAGCAATTGAAAAATGGGGTATGTTACCCGAAGAGGAACAGACTACAACTGTGAAAACTGGTCTGTTTAGTTTTAAAAGGGAAGAAAATTATAATAAAAAACGTGCTTTCATCGAAGATTATATAAGTGAACATTTAGTAGATCGACTTGAAAGAGAGTATGATATGAAACAAAATCAATGATTAACCTAATTTTAGTGAAATATAAAAAATGAAAGAGGCATTGCCCTTAGTTAAGTCAGCTTAACTAAGGGCAATGCCTCTTTTAAATAATGCCAGTTTGAAAGATCACTTTTGTTGAAACTAAAAATTGCACTTTTGCATACTGATTGAGAGTAGAGAGAAAGATTTTGTTTTTCAGATGAATAATTTTTAAATTATTTATTATCTAAATGAAAAAGATTAGCCTAAAATACTCGTTTTGATATATTTTGCTAATTTTTATTGAATTATGAGACTAGTTAACGCTATAATAAAACTAACAAAAAGGATCGGAATAGAAAAAAGACTTCAACTGTTTAAGAAGTGCTGTCAACACTCTTAAACCGTTCACCCTAATCACGGTAGGGAAAACACTTGTCGAAGTCTCTTGTTAATAGAGTTAGTTTTTCTATAAGATAAAACTTATGTTTTTATTTTATATGAAATTGACATCTATTTCAAGGGCTTAGTTCATCAAAATCAAGGCATTGTTTTCCTTTTTCCAGGGAAACAGTGTCTTTTTTGTGTTCCTTAAAGGAGACGATGAACAAATGACAAAAATATTGACCTGTTATCTAAAAGATGTAGATACCTTCAATGGGCGGTTCAAATGGTTATGGACCAACAAGTCCACACTTCGTAAAAAGAAAGAAGAGTTTTTAGAAAGTCTTCGTACCCACTTTAAACAACAACAATCAGCTATACATAAAGAATTTCCTAAAAAGAGAATGGAAATGCTCGATCACGTCATCTATAACCTAGTGGCTACGGGCATTCAAGCGATCCGTTCTGAAACACTTATGAAGAAATTTAATGTTTCCAAAAGCACGGTTTCTCGTTTTGTACGCTCGTTAAAGGCGACACCCTTTATACTTGTGGCACGATACATTAAAGAGGATGCAACAGGTACTCATCCTGATAGTTATGTATTTATCCTTAAAAGCCATAAAAACTTTCATCATATTTGCGACGAAATCTTTTTTGCTCATGATACAACAGGTGTACAAACGCTTCAGCAAGAAGAAATGACCACTCCTGTGACACGTCCTGTGACGCATCCAGAAAGCACTGAAAACGTTGATACACCAAGCTTAGAGGCCGATAAATCACCTGATGCCTTTATTAACCTTGATTTACCTGTAAATCATATAAATAATCATTTAATGTCTGTTTCACAGGCCTTCACCTATATCAAAGGTGTGCCTAAAAAAGTCAATCAAGTCTATGCAGGTAAGTATGGACATCAACTACAAGACTTTTATGCTCGCATTCAAAACGCTGCAAAAGCCGTAAAACGAGATACAGAGATTGAGATTGAAAAAGAGCAAGTACATGAAATTGCGTATACATCCATCCTGGGATTAGACAAATATGTCCATGAAGCTAATCAACAAGGCAATTCTTTATCCCTGCGGGATATGTGTCGATTAATCTATCAAATTGCAAAAAATCAATTCTATGAATGGGTAAACCCTAAAGGGCAGGATTATTCATCAGTATACGCAAACCAACAAGAAGTTATACATAACGAAAGTGAAACAACAACATTGGCTAAACCGAAACATATTATCCGTAAGGAATTGGTTCCTGGTTGGTTAAAAGCTGAAAAAGATCAAAAAGACAATGCAGAAGAAACAGAAGTTACGTTGGAGCAGAAGCTTGAAATGATTGAGTTGAAGCAAGATTTAGGACAAGAGCTAACACCAGAGGAAGAAAACTTGCTGCAGGAACACAGTTCTACGTATAGCTTGTTGGAGATAGCTCAGGTAAAACAAGACCTAGGACAAGCTTTAACTCCAGAGGAACAAGAATGTTTGCGTCAACATAACCAGTTAGAAGACACAGCTTCCTAATTAAAAAAGTAGAAATTCCTTAGAAGCTTATGTTTTAATAGAATATGTTTATTTAGAACTGTGTTCTAAATAAACAGTACCTAAGAATCTACGCAGGAGGAGAACATTATGCCACATAAAATTACGTTAACCGGATCAGCCACAGGACCACTACGAGAATACGATCGCTACGTTGCCTTTGATATGCGTGAAAAAGGGTCACCATCTGCGCCTAAAGGATTAAAGAAGAGTACCTTTATTTCGTATACCGTATTTGTTGCGAAGAAAGCCTTTAATAAAACTGGTCTGACTAAGAAAAGTATTATGCATGAAAAAATCTTAATTCAAGGGGAACCAACGTTAGATATTCCGATTGATGAATGTCCTGGTGAAATAGGCGTGATCTGTTTCCAGATTACCGTTCTCCCGAATAAAAAAGACAAAGAAACCAATGACTCAAACGATAAACAAGAAGCTTCTGCCGCACAACAAGAAGTTGCTGCTACTAAGCCGGAAGAAAAACCGATAACTGCTTCTCAACCTGCAGCAAAAGAAGACAAGAAAGAAGCGAAGACTGTTCAGCCGGAGGTACAACAAGATCCTACAGAAGAAAAAAAGGCCGAGCCAAAACAGAAAACACTACCGAACCAACCAAAAGGAACACAAGATTTGTTGAACTTTGATGACATTATCGTACCTGAAGCGTTCTTAAAGACACGACCAAACGCTGAAAAAACACAAAAGGTCATTGACTTTGTGAAGCGTACGGGCCGCCTAGATGAGCCACTAACGATTGAAAAAGGATCGAACGTCTTAAAAGATGGTTATCGTCGTTATGTCGTGGCCAAAACTGTCAAAATGGACAAAGTTCCGGTTGTCTATGAGTATCAAAAATAAGAATAACGGGCTGGACTCCTACGATTTGTTAACCGATATAACAGATATTAACCTAAATATAAACGATTACAAGGAGAGGCCTATATGAACACATCAACACCTTGTCCAGGGTGTCAAAAACCCATTACAATCGAGCACTTTGAGGATTTCTCAAGTCCTTTTACAATGAAATGCCCACATTGTCGAGCAAAATTAAAAGAAACCAAGATGACGCCGTGGTTATTGTTACTAGCTGTGATTGTCATTCCTTTGTTGGTGTACTTAGGTATTAGCGTGAAAAACTTTTTAGCCGGTCACTTTCCCGTTGTGGAAAAGGTACCTACAATGATTGTATTTACTGCTTTTTGTTACCCAGTGTATGCTTTATACGAAGCTTATAATGCTGTTATTATTTTTAATAAAGGAAATCTACAATTGAAGAAGTCTCAGTAATAAAATGTGTAATTAAAAAGATGTCGTTTTAAAAAGTGCCAATGCCTAGTTATTAAAGCAATTACATTTTATGCTTGGGGATTGATGAACAGAAAAGGGGAACCCGTGAGAAAGAAAAAGAAAATACTACTAGCTGTCGCTGTAGGTATCCTTATCCTATTTCTAGGAGGAAAATACTTACTTGCAATGGTACAAAAGATTGGATGTAGCGATGATGTCATTCAGAAGATAGAAATGAAGAGTGGCTATGTAATGAAAGTCCATCAAACAAACTGTGGAGCTACTACTGATTTTGGATATAAACTGACTCTAACCCATCCCGATAAGGATGAGAAAGAAATCCTCTCTTATGGGATGCTTGAAGGTGATTCACATATTGATGCAAATGTACACAATGATCAACTCAACGTTACATATTCTCCTTCTACCATCGTTTATAGCAAGGGAGCCAATTACAAAGGAGTATCAATACACTTTGAACGAAAGGGCGGAAATGCGTCTGTCCCTGAAAGTTTTAAAGATCAGAGAAAGAGTTTCGATTTAGATATGGCTGACCTCTTTGCTAATTCGCTAATCGTATACAGAAATGAAGAAATTCCTGCGGGACAAGTTCATTTTGCTGTAAGTGAAAAAGGGATCCCTTCAAAGGGATGGAACAAGAACTGGTTAGTTATTGGCGAAATTGAGTATACGCTGCCTGTCTTTATCCATCGTGATGAGGAAAATTCCCCTGTTTATGTAGGACAAAAGGAAAGAAATAGTTCAACTTGGAAGGAAGTAAAAATAGCATCTACTTATCGAGATTTTCAAAAAGCTTTGAAACTAATAGATGACCCATCGGGAAACCGTTCTTTTCCCGAGGATGTTAAAACAAATCCTCTTCCTGAAAAAGAAATTAAACAGAATCTAAAAGAAATAAATAAGGGTAACATTAAACTTTCTTTTTGGAACGATTGGATGAGGGGAAAGTCCCTACCTGACAAATATATGGAATAATCACAACAAAGACCGCCCATTACTTATCAGTGTATAAGGCGGTCTTAACTGTATTCATGCTATATGACTATGACAAAAATATCGACATTATTCTAACTCTGCATAAGTAATATTTATATATTGTTTATTTTATAGTTTATTATATGTGATAAATAAATTTTATTGCGGAATTTTTTCCCTAAAATGAATATTTTTTTTGAAAGTGTCAATCCTTTATAAAAAGGAGTGTGCTCTTATGCCTAAGATAACCCAAAAGAGTAAATTAGGAAAATACTTAATGAACAAAGGCTATAATCAAACGGAAATAGTTAAAGTAACTAAGATGGATAGAAAAACAGTTAGCAAGATTTACAATGATTCAAATTACATCCCATCAGGTACCACGATTAAGAAAATTATGAATGTCTTAAAAAAAATTGACCCAAAACTGAAAGTAGAGGACTTTTTTAATTTATAAGCCCTATTGTGGGTAAGTAGGGCTTATTTATTGTACTAAAGACAAAGAACTTTATAAAAAGGAGCTTTTATAAAAGTTTACTAGCAAGCTATATACAGAAGAAAATGAGCATACTACTCCAAATTTTGATAAAAACGGTAAATTGGAAATTCCATGATTTCTTCTTTTTCCTCCCCAGTAAGAGTAGCAAATATTCTCTTCGCTTTTACTTTATTTTTCAACAAAACTTCACATGCAAAACATATTGTTTGCTCGTTATTCATTTCTGCTCTTTCTGTTATGTTGTAAAGATCATTTTTTTCCTCTTCTGATAACGCATGGCCTTGCTTGAGTTTAATGATATAAATATTAACCTTTGCAATATCATCTTCTGGATACTTAGCTAAGTATCGTTGGTTTAGATCAAGAGCAAATTCTAAATAGCTTTCATCATGGGATTTATCGTAAAAGTCTATATATTCTAAAGAACTAGTAATTGTTAAGTCAGCTTGTATATCATGATGTTCATCGGCAAAAGATAATTTTACTATGTCAAAATCAAAGTTTGTATCTTTCACCATTTCTTCAATTTTTCGAGAAGCGAAAATGCTTACTTTTTGGTCATGATTTTCCCGATTATCAGATAACATAACAGGTTCAACAGTATCCTGCCCGTGATTACTAGCTACATCTGTTATAGACGAATATCTACTCGTTATTTTTAACGCTTCTTCACTATAAAGGTTAAGGAAACATCCATCTGCATACACTAATGCTAGTTTCACATATTTGGAAAGTTCAATATTGATCATCTCCGTTTTTTCTAGTTTTTCTTGATGAATATTTAGTAAGCTATATTGTTTATTTTTAAAGATATTGATTATAGCATTGAATAGGGAAGGGAAATCTTCCTTATCATCAAATATATAATTTTCACTTATTCCAATTTGAGTACAAATATCTCTCAGTTCTTTGTAGGATTCAATCTCTTCCCCAATTTGTTGGAGATGCCCCTTTAAATTTAATGTTCCACCAGATAACTGTAAAGATTGAAAGGGAAACTTATTGCGCTGTATGTAATAGTTTATTAATCGTAAACATTTCATATAGGAACCGAGACTTTTTACTCTTTCTAGATGGAATAGACCAGATTTCTTTCTTCTATCAAAATCCAACGTTAAAGTATCTTCTATAACGACCTTGAATCCCTTCTCTGTTTCAATGATTTGGTAAGTAACAAGGGTGGATTCACTGTTCATATAAACGACTTCGTTTTTTCCAATTTTTAACTCATCTATTTTAACTTCCTCCACTGGTAACTTAATACCGTCGTCTGGGATACCATATACGTGAATCATCCCTTCATATAAATTAAAAGCTTTCTTTTGCATGTTAACAAGATCTACTTTGTAATGCGTAGATTCTTTGTTTTCGGATGTTTCAGTAGAGCGTGTTTGCTGTTTGTCTACCTCTTCTATAAATGTGTGACGTAAAGGATCTAAATCTTCATTTTTCATTTTTTTGAAATCAAAGGAAATAGATTTCTTTTCACTTGAATTAAGATGAGATAAGAGTGATCTAACTTTTAGTGGGGCTAATATCCGATAATACGCTAGCTGTTCAAGAGTTGTTGTATCAGTTTCTAGATCTTTTGCTGCAACCTTTTTTGGGGTTTTTGTTGTAACCATTCAATTCTCTCCTTCTTCATGATAAACATTTAAGTCGTTAAAAACTCATCGAATCCTAGTATAGCAACAACGAAACAGCAATCGTTAGATAAATTAAATCCAACGATTGTATTACTCAGCTATTTCTTAGTCAATGAAATGGGTTTACTATCAAACAAAAAAATCCTGTTATATACAAGATTCTTGATCAAACATTATTATAAACAATCCAAGTCCAAACAAAATAACATGAAAAAGGGCACTTTCCCGGCTAGGAAAGCACCCCCATGTCAAAACTTAGTACGTAACGGACTTTTATTATAACATAGGTTGCCCTCAAAAAGTAGGAGGGCCTTATCATGGATAAAAGCGAAAAACTATTGAAAAACTATTAATGGGTATTGAAAATATCTTGAGTGTAGCGTCTGATTTAGTTGATGAAGTTGCTGGGCTAAAGAGTGCAGAAAAAGAATGTAAAACCCTGGAATAGAAAGTATTTATGAATCAAATAACTCAAGCAGAACAAGAAGTCTTTGCTCTTTCTATTGATGGTCATTCTATCTCAGAAATACAAGATATTCTCCATAAAGAAGAGTGCACAATTAAGAATCAAAGAAGGAGTATCTTGAAAAAGTTGAACACGCAGTCTATGACAGAAGCTGTTAAATAGTTTCAAAATCTACATCAAGAACCCTCACAAAAACTAATATGTCTTTCTTAACTATATATTAGCCTTTAAGGCTATAGGAGCAGGCTTAAGCCTGCTTTTGATACATCTCGTATCAAAAATAATACAAGATGTATCATTTTCTATACATAAATGTTTCATAGCTGGTGAAATATTTATGTGAATGATTTATATCCTAATTGAGCACACTATTGAAAAGATGGAGAGATGTTCATTTTCAATCCTTCATTGTGTGCTATGAATAAGCTAAGAGAAAAACCTACTGAACATGGGACTGACCCCATAGACAGTAGGTTTTTCTCTTCTCTATACATAAGTTCTTACTAACTTGAACAAACTAATCCAGAGGTCAATATATGATTTCAAAAACAACTTCTAATTACTCACTATTCATAGAGAAAACTACTGGAGCATGGTCAGTAGTTTTTCTGTTTTTACGCTGTATATGGTAGACATGTTTAGTTAACATAAGATCAATAAAGTATAGAATCTCCTCAACAGGGCAGACTGCTAAAGTTCGTTGGATCATATACAATACCTGTTGTATATAAATAGCTTTATTTCTTGTTGCAGTTGCAGACTTCCTAACAAGTCTGTTTCTTTTCATATAATAATTATAAAAATGAATAATAAATAACATCTTGAGCAAACTACTCAAGATGGATGAATCATCACTTAGCTAACTCCTAAAAACAGAAAAACCCCCTTAACGCATTGGGGGAGTTTTTCTGTCTTTAGGCTGTATAAAGTATACAACTTTAGTTAACATAATCACAGTTCTAGGAAACAAAAAAGCTTTTAAGAGTTATATTTCTTAAAAGCTTTTTGTATGAAATATCATCTTGTAAAAAACATATTTAAAATCTTTTTCAAAAATTGTTCGTAGGATTTAAACACATTGCTAAATTTTGAACTTTGCTTTTCTTTTGGATTCATCATATTCCTACTCCCTGTATAGATCTTTCTATAATTATATCACCATTCTTTTACTAAATAAGAAACATTCAGGTATGTATACGATATACAAATCTAGTTTACATAAACACTCTTCAAGGAAGTAATAAAGCAAAAGAACCCTTACAGGAAAAGGGTTCTCTCGTGGGTGCCTTTAATCGGATATGCAGCTTTTTATACACCTTTGATATGACGGTGATTTCTCCAGGTGTGTGTGAAGAAAAGGCGTATAAAAAGACTACCTTTTATACATATGTCGATTCATCCAAAAATATCCATTACGGCAAAAATGTGCTATTGTTTACTTGCGGTTATATTTTGGTACTTTATAATTAGCAGTCCTAATAAAAAGCTATCTCATTCTACGAGTTAGCTTTTTACTTTTATCTTTTACAGCATGCTTTCGGGTAATAAATCCAAAGAAAAAATTAGAATAATAAGAGCTAAAAGAAAAGAAATAAGGTTAATCCACCATTTATTCTTTGACTTAATACCCCAAATACCAACTGGTATTACAAATAAATATTTTGCAACGGTCTCATTTACATTCATTATTTCAGGTAGAAAAACACCTGCCAAATAAAGACAAACAGCTATTATTAAAGAATTTCTAATTATAATTAACAAAATAAGTATCCTCCGTAAAGTAGTACCTTTTCTACAAACTTTACTATATTCCTAATGATAACTAAATTAGAAATTTTGATTAACCTAAAATAGTTTATGTTAACTTTATCTTGATTCCATTAGAAGAAGAATTGTTTTTTATTCTCGATTCTTTTTGTTGTTTGACAGGACTCTTATATTTCTCCATCAATTCATGAATACTTGCTACTTGTATGAGACGAATATGTTCTGAAGATACAGCATAACGAACAGGTGTAATTAAAATGACAGAAGGGAAGATCGTTGATCGGTCCTTAGGCTGCCAATACAATGCTTTCCATTCATCCGAAAAGAAAAATTCCTCATAGAGATTGATCTTCGTTTGCATTTTCTGTTCTGAATACTGATTGCGTTGTATTTCAATCCAAAAAGGAGATCCTTTAAAAATACAAAACAGATCCGGTTCAATCCCTCCTTTTCGTCCGGTGGGCTTATCTTCGACAATGACCTGTTTAGGTGTGCTATACGTACACATTTGTTTATAGACATCCAAGATAGAAAGGAAATGTAATATTTTTTGAGAGTTCTTTTTGATCTTTGCATCCACGGGTAAATAGACGGTCGGAGAATACTGCTGTGTGCGTTCAATTACCCCTAATCGATATAAACGTACCATCACACTATTACATGCATTTACGGGCGATTTCAGTTGTTTAAAGAATAGGTCAACTAATGAGTCTCGATCCACGGCTCTAAATTGATTAATAAACGCTATGATGTCTTTATCACGTTGAGATAAACGGAAACTCATCGCTGCTCCTCCTTCTCTAATAACCCAAAAATAGACTGTGATACCACTTCTAGTTCTGGTTCAGGATCTTTCACGAGCGTTTTATAAGGTGAAAGTATTTCCTTACAAGCTCCTTCATCTAAGAAAAAGGCTTGAAACTCTTTGACCTCATCAATCTTAATTTTCATCCGTCCCCTAGCTGCGGCATCGATTTCTTCTGCGCCAATTACTCCGGCTACTTTCGCATTTATCGCATCGGCCTGCCTGCCAGAGATCCGAACCCGTAAGGTTGCTTTTAGTGCTGAATTTAACAAATCGGCATCGGGACGCTGCATGGCAATAATCGTATGAACACCTAACGCACGACCTTGGCTGGCAAACTGTTGGATCATTTCTACAAGATCCGTTTCTCTCTTCACTATAGACATTTCATCAATTACCACAACGATACGAGGCAGCTTAAAAGGAAGCCTCCTGATATGCGTCACCCCATGCTCTATCAGTAAATCGCCTCTTCGATACATTTCAGCCCGTAATAAAGCAAAAGGTTTTCTCATATCCTTTGCCTCAAAACAAAGCGCATCCACATGCTCAATCCCATGAAACAGCCCTAAATCGGCTCGTTTGAGATCGACTAATACTAATCGCAAATCGTCAGGCGATGTATATTTCACCCATGTGGTGAGGATAACACGCATGAGACTGCTCTTTCCTGCTCCAATTTCGCCAGAAATCAGTAACGTTTCTAAATCTGCAAAATCCCATGAAACGGGGTTTCCATAGATATCTTGACCAATGAAAACCGGAAGCTCCATTTTCTCTATATGAGGGTGAATGGTTTCATACTTGTAGGTAAGTATCTTCGGTAAGCTTTTATGGTGGACAGTGATACTAAAGTTTTTTAGGCTGCCGTTTATTTCGATGTTGCTGCCTAATACTTGGCGTAACGCCCATCTCTTTTTGTTTAAAAGCTCAGGATCAATCCCATTTAGTAAGGAAAAGACGTACCGGGTGTACGTATGATGGTTATCAATTTGATGAATTTTCGGAAACAGATAGGAAGTACGATCTCCACGCTTTATGACCCTATAAATCTCTGCTGTACGAAACGCTTTAATCAATTGGCCACGCAGTTTTAGTTTTTCAAACACCAACATTCCTCCTCAAAACATAAAGGTCGCAAAAAAGTAAATCAAGGCGCTATAAAACGCAACAGGTAAAATAAAGCGCATGACCTTTGCCAATTGATCAACCAGGTCGATGACACCCCAGCGTTCTAAGATTCGTTCAATAACCGCAATTCCTAATACAATGCCTCCTATGGTAAGAATAGTAGGGTCAAGCATGGCTAGTGGACTAAATGGAACAAAGGAATAAGCCTTGAAGGGACGAGGTCTCGTGGGAGATGGAGGAAAGATTTTTCGAAAGGTCAATCCTTTTGTTTTTCTCATGTTGGTACCTTCTTTCTCTCATTTAATTTTTTTGCTTTTTAGGTATCAATTATTTCAGCTCAACGCATCCGGTCGCCCCCTTCGCCTCTTCGGCTCAGCTCCCTTACAGATTCCACGAAGGGCGTCACTAAGCGTATACAGCTTGTATTAACGCGGTAGCGCCACTGAGCTAGCTACTGATTAGGTAATGGAGGTATGATTCTTTAGATACTATGTAGCTACTGCAGTAAGCTTGCCTGTCCACTCAAAAAATAAAAAAGAACCCTTACTGCAGTAGGTAAGGGGTAGCTAATTATGTAAGAAGTGATGGGTTTTTATATGCTATGGCTTGGCCTATAGGCTTGTCTTTTTCATTAAGTGGATTAGGGATTCCAAGGTCCCTTGATAGTTTATTTTAAGAGAGGTATTGGTCACTTTACGGATAGTAAAATCAAAATACTGTAAAAAAAGAAGAATAGTGAAACTTTTTCTATGTTAGGATGACTCTAATTAATGAGAGGAGGGATGACACTGTGAAACATGATATACATACAGTAAAAAAAGCAATTAATGGAGACGCTAGAGCTTTCGAAGAATTACTTTTCCAAGAAGAGAAAATGCTCTATTATAAGGCCCTTTCGTATGTTGGAACAAAGGAAGATGCTCTTGATGTTATTCAAGAAACAGCATGTAAAGCATTTCTTGCAATAGGTCATCTACAAAAGCCAGAATATTTTTCAACTTGGTTATTTAGAATTCTTATACGAGAGTGTTACAAGCTATTAAAGAAACGAGAACAAATCGTTCCTTATGAAGAACACGAATTATTAAAGAGGTTAGATCAGAAACAGGAAAAAGAAATTGAATCTTTTCATTTAAGTGAGGCATTATCTAAACTTAATTCATCTTATCAAACGTCTATTATCTTATTTTACTACCATGATCTGTCCATTCAGGATATTTCGGATGTGATGGAAAAACCAGTTAGTACAGTAAAAACGTATTTACGTAGAGCAAAGAAAAAATTGAGAAGTGAATTAGAAAGGAGCTATAAGTTAAATGAAAGAATCTCATGAGCAGGTAGAAAATTTCCCAAAAGAACAGATTCGTTCAGCTATTCAAGCAGGCATTGGTCAAGCAGAAGAACAAATGAAGGACAACAAGATAAGTTATAAGCATAGATATAGAATTAGCAACAGAAAACGGAAGGGCTTATATGCTTTGTCCAGTGTGGCAGTCGCTTTTGGACTATTAGTTGCTTCTTCCTATCAATCTCCAGCTTTAGCAAGCACTTTGTCTCAAATACCTATTATCGGTTCTGTTTTTGCAGATTCTAATTCCGTTGGTTTGAAACAAGCTCAAAAAAATGGATTGACCAGCCAGATCGGAGAGACACAAACTGTTAATGGAATATCTGTTACGCTTGACGAAATTCTATATGACCAAAATGGCATTAGCCTTGGTTATATCATAAAATCAGAAAAAAAATTAGGAGAATACTATTTTGGTGCTGGTATGGATTTTACCATAAATGGAAAATCACCTGACGGATTCTCAGGTTCATATGGGGAAAAAGTTCAATCAGCAACAACCCGAACGGCCATTCAGGAGATAAACATATCTGAAGATATGCCAAATTCTTTTGATCTTGGATTAATCCTGCATGGTAAGAATGGAGAGACGTGGTATTTCTCAAATCCAATCAAAAAAATTACGGATATTAAGAAGATTCCTATCCATCGTTCACAAAATGTGGATGGCATTGCTCTTAAGGTCGAAGATTTATCCTTAAGTAAAACAGGTATGAGTATATCTTATGAGAGTGCTGAAAAAGGGGAGGACTTTGAACTAAGCAGAGCCGGAGATATAGAATTCCGAGTAGTTGATCAAGATGGGAAGGAGATTGCAAGCCATTCTGGTGGGGCAGAAGGTCAAATGGTGAAAGATAAACTAGTATTTAAGAGTAATAAAAAGTTTGATCCAATTAACTCACATGTTACTGAATTGACCGTTACTCCTTATTTAGCTCTTCCAACAGATGGTGGAGGAGTTGAATTCGATGAAAAGGGCGAGTCAAAAGATCTAGGTTTTAAAGGTGGTTCTTTAAAATCAGTCAAATTTAAATCTTTTAAAGTGAAAATAACACAATAAGTTTATTCTGTAAAAAGAGCTGACATTCAGCTCTTTTTACCATATACTCACTCGTATTTCTTCAAAACAATAGCTGCATTATGACCTCCAAATCCAAAGGAATTAGATAAACCAGTATTTATTTTCACTTGGCGAGCAATACCTGGTACATAATCTAAATCGCATAATGGATCGGGATTTTCTAAGTTAATTGTTGGAGGAACAATGCCCTCTTTAAGGCTCATTGCCAAAGCAATTGCTTCAACTCCACCAGCTGCTCCTAACATGTGACCAACCATAGATTTATTAGCTGTTATTGGAATCTGATAAGCTTGTTTCCCAAACAGTTCCTTAATAGCTTTTGTTTCAGAGATGTCACCCACCTTTGTACTTGTTGCATGAGCACTAATAACATCAATCTCTTCAAGGGATATGTTTGCATTTTTTAAGGCTGCCCTCATCGCAAGATAAGCACCCTTACCCTCTGGATGTGTAGCAACCATATGGTGTGCGTCTGAACTTGCACCATATCCAATGACCTCTGCATGAATTTTTGCTCCTCTACGCAAAGCATGAGATAGAGATTCTAAAATTAGAATTCCAGCTCCTTCTGACATGACAAATCCATCACGGTCTTCATCGAAAGGACGGCTAGCTTGAGTAGGAGCGTCATTTCTTGTTGATAATGCGGTAGCATTCCCAAAACTGGCTACTGACAAGTCAGTTATAGCAGCCTCTGTTCCACCCGCAAACACAGCATCAACTTCTCCAGAACGAATAAGTCTAAAAGCTTCGCCAATAGCAGTATTTCCAATGGCACAAGCAGAAACAGGCGACATAGAAGGGCCCATTGCATCCCACTTGATGCTAATTTGTGCTGCAGCAGCATTAGAAATCATACCCGGCACGAGAGTTGGACTGACTCTCCTTGGCCCTTTCTGTCTAAGTGCATCAATATTTTCAATTAAGGTTTCAATGCCGCCTATACCTGAACCTACGTATACGCCTAACCTTTCTGGATCTATATGATTGAGATCTAACTTAGAATCTGCCCAGGCTTGTTCAGCTGCAGCTATAGCAAATTGGGAAAAGCGATCTAAACGCCTTGCTTCTTTCTTTCCTAAAATTTCATCTGCATCAAAATCCCGAACAATTCCTGCAATTTTTGCCTTATGGTCAGTAATATCAAATGTATCTATAGAGGAGATGCCGGACTCTCCTTTAATTAGGTTGTTCCAAAATGTTCTGATGTTATTTCCTATAGGAGAGACTACTCCCATACCTGTAATCACAACTCTTTCCACTTTTCATCACTCCAAATCAATAATATACTTGTATTTTACAGTCCTTTTATCCTATTACAAGGGATTGTTTATCCTGGTATAACTACTACTAGGGTAAATTGTATGATGAGGAGTTTTAAAAATGAACGATAAAACTAGGCTTGAGGCCCTGTCTACATTCTTAAAAGCTAAACGTGCTCAAATTAAGCCAGAGTCTATTGGGTTACCAGCTGGAACCCGAAGAAGGACACCCGGATTACGACGAGAAGAAGTTGCACAATTAGCAGGGGTAAGTACCACTTGGTACACATGGTTAGAGCAAGGAAGAGATATAAAAGTTTCTTCTATTGTGCTTGATTGTATTTCTACAGCTCTACAACTAAATAGCGATGAAAGAGACTATTTATATGATCTAGCATTAGAAACAAAGTTAGAAATTGTTCATCCAAAAAAAGATCAATTAGAGCTTAGCCCTTCTCTAAAGCGAATACTAGCTGAATTAACCTATTGTCCGACTATCGTGACAGATCGCCATTGCCATATTGTAGGATGGAACCCCGCAGCAGCTCATGTTTTTCTAGATTTCGAACAAATTCCAAATGATCAAAGAAATCTAATTCAATTAGTGTTCGCCCGAAAAGAATTGAAAGCATTAGCTGTCAATTGGGAGCATTTTGCGAAAGGTTTTCTTGCTATTTTCCGTACCTATTATGGACACTATTTAGGTGATGAATGGTACAACCAGTTTATTAGTCAGATGAGTCATTTACATCCAGAATTCCAAGCCTTATGGAATGAAAGCCAAGTAAGTAAAGCTCCCGAAATGGTTATTGAATTTAGACATGCCAAAGCAGGGAAAATGTTATTTAATTTAACTTCCCTCCAAGTTCAAGGGGATATGGATTTACGGTGTAGTATCTACACACCAGTAGAGGAAACAGATACAGAAAATAAATTAAAACGACTAATGAAAAGAGTTTCTATAGAGAAATTATAAAGAAATCTTATTATAGTAAGCAGATTAAGATGACAGTCTCTTACTTCGAGACTGTTTTTTATGCAAATCAATTGCAAAAATTTGCGATATGATGAAGGCTTGTTATTATTCCTTTGGTGTTCTCTTTTTTACTTAAAATAAAAGAATAAAATGCAACTTTTAGAGCAAACTAAGAGGATAGGAACCCCAATTCCTACTATTCTTCATGTATGATGTTCTAAGGAAAAGCTACTTCCATGGGTAAGGGAGTAGCTTTTTTCTTTAGAGTTTAGTCGGGTAAGTTAGGGGCATCACTGCCCCCGCCTCCCCTAAGAACCGTGCGAGTCCCTTTCAAGACACATCGGCTCAAGCCTCCCATTGCAGGTCCATTTGCTGTCGTATCTTCATCACATACCATAACGGTAAGTTAAAACGTACGCCGACGCTCCAAGTGGAGGTATACATAACAGTACGTTTCTTTCGTCAGAAGATAGCCACAACCTTATGTTCCTACGAGAGACCAACGAGAAGTAGGCTCCCTTTCGGGCCTATCATGGGTTTGTCCGTAAGGACGATAGTATCCGTCCAGTTATACAGTTTCCTGCTTTCCTGTTCTCTTTCGAGGTAACGGCATTCGCTTTCTCTCGTATCCTTTACCCTCTATCACATCGTTTGACTTTACAGTCATCCTACTGTTTACACAGATGACAAAGGGCTTACCAAGTTCCGCATCTTATAGATACGACGAGGTTAGGTGGGTTCTTTACTCCGGGCAAGATACGGGACGCCTCACAGCAGCATTATGAATCTGCTTTTCCTCTTGCCAATACCCAAGCAAATCTGTGCACTATCCTGAGCTAACACTTACGAAGCTTACAAACCTTCACTAATGTTCACCATACTCATCTTCCCCTAGCAGTGTTCCGAGTCGTGCACTGACTCTCTGTTTCCGCATTTCCGCATGCAACCCACGAGCCCGTTACCAGGCCCGCAGTTTTGGACGGGGATAGTTTTTGCGTCTAAACCAGTGGCGTAAACCACACTATATAAAAGCGACTTCTTGTCGCACCATAAGTTTGATTATAGGAACAAATCAAGATATGTGAAAAATCGGGTAATAATTAAATATTAAGTAGCACCCCCACGGTGTGTGTATCTTTTTACATTCTTAAAAGTTACAGTATCAAAACTATGGCATAGTAGTTAGATGGATTTAATTATAGAAAAGGAAACAGCATATTTAATTTGCAATTGCTACACTTAATCCCTTCCATATGTTTTCTTGAACTGCCTATATAACTTCTTTCTAAATTTCTATAATACTACTACTCTCAAGAACATCTGATAATTTTTTAAAATCAGTAAATGGGCTATTAGATACAATTTGACTTAAACTATGTAGCCCTGTGCTAATTAACTCACGATTGCTTGTTGCTAATCCCTGGTCAATAACTTCAAATGATTTGTGTATGGCAATTTTTCGCTCGTCAAATATTCGTTCGAAAACTTTTTCGTATAAGTCATATTTTCTTTTAATTTCAATTAATAGAATTTCACGTTGTGCATGAATCTTTTCTATCTCCCGTTCAGTTATTTGATTTTCATTATAGGCTTCGCCCAATATTTTTATAAACTTAATTATATCTGTAGAAGGTAGTATGGATGCCGTATCCTTTATTTTGTCTATAAAAGCTAAATGATTTGTCATATTTCTATTCATTATTAACGTCCCTTCATTCGTCGAATATCTTCGTATCAATTAAAATAGCAAAGTCGGTTGCCAAACTACCTATATATTGAATTTGCTCCAGGTTTTTTTTCGAAAAAGGTTCTTTCTAGGGTTCTGGTGCAAAGATTACGTCAATCTGAAAGAAAGCATGTAAATGGTTAAATACATCTATTCTTAATCAGCAATTTTGAATAGTTCATGAATGAACTCCACTTGATTTTGGACAGACTTGTCTTGTGAGATAAGTTGTCCTTTTTTTATCATATGCATCGCTTCTATTCCTGAGAGAATGGATGTAGCTGTGCTAAAAGATTTTAATCCTAACATAGATCGAACTCGTTTTTTAATAAATCTATGATCCTGTTCGATGATGTTATTCAGATATTTGACTTGCCTTAATTGGATGCCTACAGGCATCTTTTTTTGGTTCTTTAATTCTTCAATCGTTATAGGATAAGCTGGGTTCTTGTCTACTGTGATCACATGGGGTTTGGAAACATGAAAAGACCGCAAAGCTTTCTTGAAAAAGCGCTTTGCAGCCTTCGTATCTCTTGTTTTACTTAAATAAAAATCAATTGTATTTCCTTTAGAATCAACCGCACGGTAGAGGTACATCCATTTTCCTTTCACTTTCACATAGGTCTCATCCACTCGCCAAGAATCATTTGTTGTCTTAAGGTGACGTCGCACGCGTTCATCTAACTCTGGTCCATATTGGTGAACCCAACGCATAATCGTAGTGTGAGCTATTGATAAACCTCGTTCTTCCATCATTTCCACTAAATCATGAAAACTAAGGTTGTACCGGAGGTACCATCGGGCGGTTAGTAAAATAATGTCCGGCTGATAATGTTTCCACTTAAATAGATTCTGCTTTTCCATACTGATCACGTCCCTTTTTTAGAGTACTAGTATCAGTATGTCCAAGGTTTAGAGATTAATTGCAAGTTAGATTGATTTTTTGCACCAGAACCGTATGTAAGAAGGAAAAATAGAAAGCTACCTCAATTTAAATATTTCGTAATCGCTTTCATTTATACTTTATCGAAATGACTGGATAGGTTATAATGAATATCTACAAAAATATTAAATGATATGTAAGTGATAAGCAATTACACCCCTAATATCTAAAAAAAGAAAATCTCTCAAATGTAAGGGGTTTTCTTTTTTTAGTTCAGTCGGGTAAGTTAGGAGCATCGCTGCCCCTGCCTCCCCTAAGAACCGTGCGAGTCCCTTTCAAGACACATCGGCTCAGGCCTCCCATTGCAGGTCCATTTGCTGTCGTATCTTCATCATATACCGTATTGGTAAGTAAAACGTACGCCGACGCTCCAAATGGAGGATATAAATAATATACTTTATGGTCTCTTAGATCTAGATAACAAAATGTCCCTCGAATTAAGGTAATGATTCATAAAGACTAAGTTATTCCTCATAGTAGTATGCATGACAATTTTTATTAAATTAAGTGTTGTATTAACCAATTATTTATCTTCCCCTCTATATATGTTTATAGTTTTTTCAAAAGACAACAGACCTCCATGCACCTGTATAGGGGTAAAATAATATCCTTGAGCAAGATTAAGTGAATTGTTTTTTCTTTTTTATATAATTTAGTACGACTTCACGCTCATCTTCAAATAATAGGTTTAAATGATTAATTTTAGATATAGGTTGCCAGAAATATGAGTCTACAGTCGGGACTTTCTTTTCTCCAGCTAATATTTCAACCTCAAAATAGGTCATGTGAACATCAACATTATAGGTAGTAGACCTATTCTCGTGTATTTTTTTTACTATCTCTACTTGATAACCCGTTTGATTCCATACTTCTCGAATACAACAATCTTCGAGCCTTTCATATCCTTCGATAGCACCAGAAGGAACAGACCAACACGTTGGCATGTTGGGTTTCTCTTGGGAGACCATTAATACCTCGTCTTTATCATTTAAGCAAATTATTGCAAAGCCACTACATGTATTCACTAAGATCTCCCCTTAAAAAACATTATAGGCGTACAGCGTACAGGCGTTTCTTATAAATAGCACTTAATCAAGCTCGATGATATCCTTAAGAAAGTCCTTTAAAAAAGTTACATTGTGAGCTGAAACACAGACGATTTCTTTATTTGGTAAGTGTAACTTTAAATACCACTTCTGTGTCATCTGCTACTTCAGCTCCTTGATAAAATGTACTATGCGAAACACTATGAGCTATAAATCTTTCACTCGTTTCAGGAATCACGACAGTATAATGAGTATTCTCAAAAAAGGAATCATATAATTGATAATCTTGTTTACCTAAAACAGAAAATGAAAACTTAATTTGATCTCTTCCCTTAGTCATTTTTCCATTATTAATAATTCTTTTTTCAAGTCCCACTTCTTCTTTGTTTACTGTAGACGTAGTAAGATATTTTACATCAAATACAACATCATTAATGACTAATTCTTTCACTATTAAGTCCTCCTTCTCTATTTGTTTCCTTTCCTTAATTCGCTAAAGCTTAACAGGTCACCTCCTTTCTAATATATATCTTTCTATACCCCATCTTAAAAAAGAACTTTTTTCTCTGAACCCCAAATATTTTTGTAATGATTCTATTAAATATCTAACTAATTGACTAACTAAGTTGTTTTACCTGAGCATGCACAAAAGGTGAAAAAAGAAGGAATTCCAGGAACAAAAATACAGTATGAAGGATGTATAGACGAAGTAGAGAATATTTCGGAAAATAGGAAAGGAAAGAGAATAAAACAACATTTGAAAGGTGAATTCTGTTGAAAGAACGAGAACTTCAAGAAGTAACTCAACATCTAGATGAATTATTTGAAGATTTAATAAACGAGGATATCACAGAAGAGGAATTTAACTATTTGTCTGATGAACTTTACAAAAGACAAACAAGACTTAGATATGAGATAGAGATTGAAAATGGGATATATTACAGGAATTATTTCAGATTTTAAAGTTTGCTAACCAAAAGGACAAGGGTAGCTTTTTTAAGAGCTACAAAATCATATATTCTATACATACAAAAAAATAGTTGGTTATAACGTAAATTAGGAAATTGATAGGCTCTTTAACTAT
Source organism: Priestia megaterium (assembly GCF_023824195.1). NCBI lineage: Bacteria > Bacillati > Bacillota > Bacilli > Caryophanales > Bacillaceae > Priestia > Priestia megaterium. The sequence goes on along the minus strand of NZ_CP085444.1, from coordinate 19,890 downwards.
TTAAAAGAAGAGTAGTCTTTAGTCTTTAAGCAGGAAAGGAGATTGTGCCTTAGAGGAGATAATTAAACTTAATAATTGAATTAACCAGTTTATTGGTGACATGGACTGCTTAAGAATGATTTAATATTATTTTAATTAAGACTTTTAAGATGTTTTTAAATTAAATAGCCTAAAGCTTTTTTAAGAAGAAAGGAGCTTTAACAATGACCGATCCAAAACTATTATTTAAAAATGTTACATTAGGCAATATAACATTAAATAACCGAATAGGGGTTGCTCCAATGGCACGCGCAAGCGCAACTTTTGAAGGTGTGGCAACCAATCAGATGGTATCATACTATACTTCATTTGCACATGGAGGATTTGGACTTATTATTACGGAAGCGATTTATACTGATGATAAACATAGTCAAGGATATTTTAATAATCCAGGTCTTATTAATGAAGAACAAACACATGCATGGAAAAAGGTCGTCGATTCTGTCCAGCAAGCAGGTGCTAAAATATTTGCACAAATAATGCATGCGGGAGCCCTTTCACAAGGGAATCGTTTTATTCAAGAAACAATTGGACCATCGGCTGTGCAACCCAAAGGAAAACAAATGGAGTTTTATGAAGGGAAAGGCCTATACCGGACGCCAAGGGAAGCAACGAAAGAAGAAATCAAAGAAGTAAAAAACGGGTTTGTTAATACGGCTAAACATGCAAAAGCTGCTGGATTTGATGGAGTTGAAATTCATGGAGCCAATGGTTACCTACTTGACCAGTTTCTTACTGACTATACTAATAAACGTATAGATGAATATGGTGGTTCTACTGAAAATAGAGTCCGATTATTGGTTGACGTTTCTAAGGCAGTTCGCGAGGCTGTTGGAGAGCATTTTACCATTGGTATTCGGATTTCACAAGGAAAGGTAAATGATTATAATCACAAGTGGGCAGGAAAAGAAAGAGATGCTGAAATCATCTTTGGTCAGTTAGGGCATGCGGGTCTTGATTTTATTCATATTACGGAGTATGAAGCATGGCAACCTGCCTTTCCAAAAGTTGAAGAAACAATTGGAACCAATTCGGGTTTCGACAACATGATAGTAAGCAGGAGGTAATATTGTTATGATGAAAAATTTACAGGATACAGTCACTTTACACAATGGAGTAAAGATGCCCGGATTTGGTCTCGGTGTATTTAAAGTAGAAGAAGGTCCTGAATTAGTAAATGCAATTAAAGTAGCCATTAAACATGGGTATCGTAGTATTGATACAGCAGCCATTTACGGTAACGAAGAAGGTGTAGGCCAAGGGATTCGTGAAGGTCTAAAAGAAGCTGGTATCTCACGAGAGAATGTATTTGTCACATCAAAAGTATGGAATGCAGACTTAGGATATGACGCAACAATTGCAGCTTACGAAACAAGTCTAAAAAAACTTGGATTAGACTATTTAGACCTTTATCTGATTCACTGGCCAGTTGAAGGAAAATACAAAGAAGCATGGAGAGCTTTAGAAACCCTTTATAAAGAGGGTAAGGTTAAAGCAATTGGGGTAAGTAATTTCCAAGTTCATCACCTTAAAGATTTAATGGAAGATGCAGAAATCAAGCCTGTAATTAATCAGGTAGAATATCATCCGCGTCTAACGCAAAAAGAACTTCAAGCATTCTGTGAGAAACATTATATTCAACTTGAAGCATGGTCTCCACTAATGCAAGGAGAATTATTAGATAATGAGGTTTTAACAGAGATTGCAAATAAGCATAATAAATCTGTAGCCCAGGTCATTCTACGTTGGGATGTACAGAATGGTATTATTACCATTCCCAAATCAACAAAAGAACATCGTATAGTAGAAAATGCGTCAATCTTTGATTTTGAATTAACTAAAGAAGAAATAGAACGTATTGATGAATTGAATCAAAATCATCGTGTAGGTCCAGATCCTGACAACTTTGATTTTTAATGAGGGGGAGAGGAGATAGACACACTAGTAGTTGTCTATCTCCTTCTTTGTTTAAAATTCGAAGGTTTATCCAAACTAATGACAGATTGTATTTATTTTATTAGTTCTATTAACCAAAAATATAGTTTTTATATAAAAATAGGAGTGACCTGATATGGAATTAAATTTAAAAGGAAAAACAGCTCTAGTTACGGGATCGACAGCCGGTATAGGTAAGGCTATCGCTCTGTCCTTAGTAGCAGAGGGAGCTACAGTTCTTATTAATGGAAGACGAGAGGAAAAGGTCCATGAAACCATTACAGATATTCAAACTCAATATCCTCAATCTATTCTTCATCCAGCTGTACATGATCTAGGAACAGAGCAGGGTTGTCAACAGCTAATGGAACAGTATTCAGAAGTAGATATTCTCATTAATAATCTTGGTATTTTTGAACCTGTTGAATACTTTGATATACCAGATGAAGATTGGTTTCGGTTATTTGAAGTCAATATTATGAGTGGTGTTCGATTAACACGCTCTTACCTCAAGAAAATGATTCAAAAAGAAGAAGGAAGAGTAATCTTCATTGCAAGTGAGGCAGCTATTATGCCTTCTCAAGAAATGGCTCATTACAGTGCAACTAAAACCATGCAATTGTCTCTTTCTCGTAGTTTAGCTGAATTATGCACAGGCACAAATGTGACAGTTAATACCGTTATGCCTGGTTCAACTCTAACTGAAGGAGTAGAAACAATGCTAAATAGTCTTTATCCAAATGAACAATTAACCCTAAAAGAAGCTGAAACGCGATTTATGAAAGAAAATCGCCCCACTTCTATTATCCAAAGGTTTATCCGTCCAGAAGAAATTGCAAACCTTGTTACTTTCTTAAGTAGTCCACTATCCTCAGCTATTAATGGTTCAGCACTGCGGATAGATGGAGGACTAGTACGTAGCGTATTTTAAGCATTTTATATCTAAAGATGAATTATTCATATTCATTAGATGTTTGCCTCAAAATATAAGACCAGAGAACAAAGCAATAAGTAGCAGGAATTCAATTTGATGAATCAAATACTAAAAATCACAAACTTTCTTGTAGAACAAGAGGTTTGTGATTTTATTTGAGTAACGAAAAACAAGGACCTAATCTATAATAAAAAGAGCCGTATCATACGATACGGCTCTTTTTATTAATATTTATTGGTAACGAAGTTTATCTACTTCTTCTATTGTAAGACCTGTCAGTTTACTTATCATTTTACTGTCTATACCTTCTTGGATCATGCCTAAAGCAACCTTCTGAATCCCCTTTTTTTCTCCTCGCTCTTCACCCAGTTTTTCTGCTCTTTTCAAAGCAGATTTTTCATCCAAAAGAGCTTTTCGTCTTGCTTCATAAGCAAGTAATACTTCTGGATCTTGACTCACACGCTCCCATTCATCCATTGCTTTCTTTAATACGTGATCTTCTTGCATCGCAATCTCCTCCAATACTTGTGTGATTTCTTCATCTTCGGATGCTTCAAGTAATAATAACCATCGCACAAGTTGATCTTCTCGAGGATCTACCTCTCTATTACGCCATTTAATTAATAACTTAGGTAGCTCCATAAAATGAATTTCCAGTATATCGGTTAAAAGTAATTTCTGTTCGCGCTCATATAACTGAAAGGTGGAGTGATAATCATGCATATGTGATAAATAACGGAAGTTCACAATGTTAATCGTAATGGTTTTACAAAGCTCTCCATAATCCATACCTTCCTTCATTTGGCTACTATACATTTTGGACCAATAATAGAGTGTTCGCTTTTCCATATCATGTTTATTATTAAGCTGAATTTCAATATTAACGCGGCTTCCATCTTCTAACTGCGCGTGTACATCTAAAATCGAACGTTTATCTTCTTGGTTTTCTTTATTAAAATGCGGATCTAATAACTGAACCATTTGAATCTTCTTCTCATCTGGAAAGCGAAGTGCCGCATTTAAAAAGGCAGCTAAAATGGATTCATTTCCATGGGTGCCAAATAACGATTTAAACGCAAAGTCGACACGCAAATCTAATCGTTTCGTCATAATGCCCTCCGTCATATTTATGTTTGTTATTAGTATATCACGACTAGATTTCTTCTTCCTATATCACACGTTCTAATTTCATACGCTCACATTGAAAAACTTGTTACTCTTCTTAGGTACAAGCTCTTCTTAATAACCCATTCATTCTACAATAGTTTTTGTCTCAACTTCGAACAATTGAACAAAAGCTGTCTTTTTTATGGGCCTCTTGTACATATCCAAGTTTTAGAGATTGCAGTTTTTGCATAAAAACATCGATATTTAATTTAATAGGGTCGATTGGCGTATGGAGTAACACTTTTTAAAACGATATAATTCTGAATATACAGAAATTTTTAGGTGGGAGAATGGAATTATGAGTGAAAAAAATAAAGAAATTGAATTTATAAAAATCATATGTGTTTTAGATGGTTTGGCTGAAGGCTTGAATATCATAAAAGGGCAGGAGTATTACGGATTTGAGACTGTCGATGAGTTAGGTTATAACGTTTATACGGAGAACGAAAAAGGAAGATTACCTATTTATATTGGATCATATCCAAAGACATATTTTCAATTAATAGATAATGAAATACATGTTGTAACGTTTGAAAAAAATATCTAACATTTTAGACGGCCTTGCTTTTTCTATAAGGGAAAAGTGAGGTCATTATCTATAACTAGTTAAGGGTCCAATAAAGAAAGCAACGTGAAGGGTGTCATTACGCATATAAAGCTTGTATTAACGCGGTAACGTTACTGAACTAGCTACTGATTAGGTAACGAAGTCGCGATTCTTTAGATACTATGTAGCTACTTCATTAAGCTTGCCTGTCCACTCAAAAATAAAAAGAAACCCTACTGCAGTAATGAATCAGTAGCTGGTGATGTAAAAGGTGCTTGATTTTTATATAGGTAGGACTTGGCCTATAGGCCTATCTTTTTCATAAAGTGGACGAGAAATCTAAAAGTGCCCCAACATATAAAGTAGAATGTAATGAGGATCAGTCAGATTCTAGTGAATCGTTCCGATTTACACCAATAAAATAAATATAAAAAAGAGAAGGACTGAACCTTCTCTTTCTGCTACCACATCTATACTTAGGTATACCTTTTCATTTCTTACCATTCATAAAAAAATCGAACCCTTATGAAAATAGCTTATTATAAAAATGGATAGATTGCTTCTGCGTAAGCAATGGCGCCTTTTTTATTAGGATGGCCAATTGAAGCTCGTTTGCAAATTTCAAAATCAACTCCTGTACATCCGGCTTTTGTGCAGGAGACCAGCCTTTCTGTTGCGATAAAATCTTGGGGTGACATATCTAAATTAATGCCAAATACGTATGGATCATCAGTAAGTGCAGAGTGCTCCCCATCAATATTTGGGTCAGCAAAGAAAAAGCGTTTTTCCCCAGTTAAGTTAGCATTTGTTTCATCTACAGCCTGTTGGAGAAACACTTTTGACTCATTGGCCAGCTGCATACTTCTTGCATGTATGATTTGAAGGTGATGATTGGTCAAAAAGCCAGCACCAATGCCACCAGGTATTCCTTGAACTACTATTCCCAAAGCAACTAATAAAATTTCTACAGCACTTAAATCACTATGTTCAGAAACGGGTGGATAGTATCCGGTTACAATTACCTTAGCATTTGGGAAGGTAGTTGCTACTTTCTCTAGTAGGGTCTTACTACCATCGAGAAAGTGCTTACGATGTAGCTCAGTTAAATCAATATCAGTAAAAGGATTTAGGACGGTTCTAAGGTTAACATCGTTTATCCCGCCATCCATAATGATAAGATCTACCTTAGAAGGATCTCCGACAAATAAATCACACTGCTTAATGATAGTAGGATACGAGTTAGGCACCTCTCCATCTGTCGTTGGAAGAGATGAATGGTCGTTGACTCCAATAATAGCCCCTGAATGAGCAAGTACTTGAGTATAATATCCGATATTCCCATTTCGGGCTTTTATGGCATTTCCAACAAGGGAATAATGTTTTTCATGTTCAGCTAACCCTTGACCCCAAGAAACAGAATCGCCTATTACAAGCGTATGAAATGTATCTAATACTAAATTAATAGTGTTAGATGGTGTTCCATCCGATAGTAAAACGCTCACCTTTACTGGTTCCCCCGATGGGTTTGCCTCTATTGAAGATGGTCTAACTAATGTAAACTCAAGCTGAGTGGGACTTAATAAGGTAACATCGGGCATATCTTGATCATTTATTCGGACAAGTGCACTTTCTGAAAATCCACTACCTATTAAGCTTACTTTCTTTCCTGGACTCACGCGTCCAGTGATTTGATTATCCTGCTGAGCAGAGTCGATTTTAGGCTTAATATATATAGAAGCCTTATTAGACAAAGTTCCATCCATCTGTTTTACCTGAATTGTATGCTGGCCACCCTTTAAAGAAGGTACTGCAAACTGCAGAGCAGTGTCACTAAAAGCATTTGTTTGCACAGGAGAACCATCTACTAACACGGTATCTGATTTTGTAAAGCGTTTACCTTTTAAGGTTATGCTATCACCTGCAAAAGCATAAGCTGGCACTGCTTCAAAAATAGCTGGCTCTAATAGTTTAATACCAATATCATCTGGGTCGATGACGTACATACCGATTGGTTCTGCAAATTTCCCTCCACTGTATCCACTAGAACCTTGACCAGCATAAGAACCATCAGGTCCCTTTAATCCCGCAGTTCTCGATCCAGGACCACAAACTGCACCAAAGTTTGCTTTAACAGAATCCCCAACTGGACCCCCAGCACCCCCTATACCTGGATAGCCAGGCTGACCTCCACTTCCCCCGCGTCCTCCATCGACAGTAATATAAAAACCCTTAAGGTATTCGTTGATAACTGCTTGTGGAGCATAAATTGAAAGCTTTCCTCCATGCCCTCCATGTCCTCCGTCTCCACCCTGACCCGCATTTCCACCTACCCCTCCGTTACCTCCAGCACCTGCTCCTGCCTTACAGAATCCTGACCAGTCTAATTGAGCAGGTTTTCCTTTTCCTCCTTGGCCACCATTTCCCCCATCTTGTCCGGCGCCACCAGTCGTCCCATCTTGTCCTCTTAAATCAAAAGCAGGACGTCCAATCATATCAAGCACCCATACTTCTAACTCAGGTGCATTATTCCCGTCTGGGGCTTTACTACCTTTGATACCGTGTGTACCATTTGTTCCTGAAATTCCTACAAGCGTTGTAGATGTTGGTGCTTGAGGAGGGGTTCCAGGTTTCCAAGGCTTAGATGGAATAGATTTGCTTGGCCTTTCCCAAGTAAACGTAACATTTTTTCCAACTGTAATTTTTTCCGCAATTAAAATAAGATATTGTTGAGGTTGCTTAAGAACCACAGTGGTATTATCCTGTAGATTTATTTCCGTCGCTACCCAATAGGCTGTATCGATATTAATTTGAGAAGCGATACTGGGTGTGGAAGCAAAAGATACTGTTTTAAATGGAAATGGAACTGATTTTAAAATAGAACCCTGGCCACCAAAAGGTTGAAGTACAGGTGCGCTTACAGTATTGGTTACTTTATAAGCTGACTGAAAGTAGGCCTGGGTAGCAATTAAATTAGAGTCAGGTCTTGTAACACCTGCTTGGGGTATTAAATTCCCTGATAAATTCAATGTCCCAAGGGATGAGATTGAAGTAATGCCAACGGACTCTAGGACTGCTTTATGGTATTGTATTCGTTCTTGGCTTGAACTAGTGGTTGAAATGATTGAGTTATGACTAACCGAAAGAGATTTTAGTGAAACTGGAATAGCTGATGTTAAATTTTTAGACATATGGATCCTCCTGAAATAAATAATTCTAAAACATAATACTCTAGGTATTTTGGTTTTATCCGCCCTTGGGAATTAGGTAAATGTCCCTTAGAAATGAAGGGTACAAAGACCTGGGTAACAACCCGATTAACAATATATTTGCTGTGCAATCAAAATAGACCAACCTCTTAATTTTTTTATAATCAAAGTGGTTCTAGTCACCTGTCTTTTCATGAAATGGACGAGGGATCCAAAGATGTCCCAAGGACTGAAGTAAAACATAATGAGGAACAGTGGGAGCTTGGTGGATCAAATTATATGAAACTAATAAAAAAGAACCGACAATTAAATGTCAGTTCCTGTGTATTGTATAAATGTAGTCATTCTTCATCTTCATAAATAAATAAGCCATTTACCAAGGTCTCGAAATCAGGAGCTAATTCAAAAATAAGTGTTTCCGTTCCCCATTCTAAATCCATATAAATTACAGGAGGGTTATCTTTTGTATTCCGATAGTCGAATGCAACCCACCAATGTCCCTCTCCACATAGTAGAACAATATCTTTTGGTAACTCCCATTCTTCTATATAATAGTCACTAGATAAAATGCCTTCTTTTCCTATTCCATAAATTTCAGGGAGGTTTACATGATCGTATGCCCAATTTGTTGGAACGGAGGTAGGGTAGTCACAATATTTTAAAGAGCCTCCATTTTGCATTTTACATAACTCAATATAGGATTTTGGCAACTTCACACCCAACTTCTTTTCTGCATCTTTGACCATTTCTTCTGTTAATTTCTTTGATTGACTGTATCCATCATCCCAAATATCTCTCATTTCCCCAACCCTTTCAATCAATACCAACTAAATGCTTTTCTTCATGCCACATTCTCTACATTCACGTAAGAAAACGCCACCTTTTACGGAACTTTTGAAGTAAGCTGAGTTGCAGTTGTCGCATCTGCCACTGACCTTATTAAATGGACTAAACTAATAAGAGGCTATTATGTTCAATATATGAGCATATATCCTCTTTTCTTATACATATTATATTCGTTATTTAGATACTATAAATATAGTTCAATATGTATATATTATAAAGGAACATAAGTTTGTTGCAAATGGAGGATGTAGCCTATAGCAGGAGGCGTAGTAAAGTCTTCAGACCGAACGTTAATATGAGTTAGGAGGTGAATGGTATGAGTTTTGTAACTTTGTAATAATAGGTATTAAGCAATCGGGCCAGTTTATGGAGGACCGGAAACATTACCTTTGGTAAATTAAAAAATCAAGAAAATTGGAGGGTTCGTATATGACAGTTGGAGGTAAGGAAGATATTGAAGGGCTTAAGGAAATCGGCAAGATCGTTGCTTTAACAATAAGTGAAATGAAAAACCAGACACGTGCTGGAATGACGACCAAAGAATTGGATGAAATCGGGGGACGGTTTTTAAGAAGATATGGCGCGACTTCTGCACCAAAGATAACTTATAATTTCCCTGGGAACACATGTATTAGTATTAACCATGAAGTTGCTCACGGAGTACCGGGGAATCGGAAGATTAAAGAAGGTGACCTAATAAATATTGATGTCTCCGCGGAGTTAAATGGTTACTTTGCCGATGCAGGTCATTCCTTTCAGATGCCTTTATATAACCCTTCTGTAACGCGTCTCTGTCAACACACACACGATACCATGATGAAAGTTATTTCTTCACTTAAACATGGGGCGAGATTGAATGAAATCGGAAGAATTATTCAAAATGAAGCCCGAAAAGGTGGTTATAAGGTAATTACGAATCTGTGCAGTCACGGCATTGGAAGGTCTTTACATGATACACCTGAAAATATTTTACCTATTTATGACAAGCATGATAAACGAGTATTGAAAGAAGGTATGGTTATTACTGTTGAGCCTTTTTTATCAACTGGAGCAGAGTATACAGTTGGAAGTCCTGACGGGTGGACTTTATGTGTGCCCGATAATAGTCTTTGTGCACAACATGAGCACACAATAATTGTTACAAAGGATCAACCGATAATTACAACGGTAGCTTAGATATTGTTTTCAGATGTTAATCCCATAGATGTTTAAGGCATTTCATCAAACAGGCACGTTTATTGAGCAAAAATTAAAAGGTTGATACATATTAGTCATGTGCAATATGTATCAACCTTTATTTTCTATGCCTTTTTTCAATTTAGGTCTTGATAAAACCTTATCTGGATATTCAGCGTAGTTATAAACTTTATCAAGATCTATTTCTTGCTCTTTTATTTCTTCCAGGTTCACTCTTTCCTTTTTGGCTTTTATTAGACTAACGCAATTAGGGGTTTTGGTGCAAAAAATCAATCTAACTTGCAATTAATCTCTAAACCTTGGACATACTGATACTAGTACTCTAAAAAAGGGACGTGATCAGTATGGAAAAGCAGAATCTATTTAAGTGGAAACATTATCAGCCGGACATTATTTTACTAACCGCCCGATGGTACCTGCGGTACAACCTTAGTTTTCGTGATTTAGTGGAAATGATGGAAGAACGAGGTTTATCAATAGCTCACACTACGATTATGCGTTGGGTTCACCAATATGGACCAGAGTTAGATGAACGCGTGCGACGTCACCTTAAGACAACAAATGATTCTTGGCGAGTGGATGAGACCTATGTGAAAGTGAAAGGAAAATGGATGTACCTCTACCGTGTGGTTGATTCTAAAGGAAATACAATTGATTTTTATTTAAGTAAAACAAGAGATACGAAGGCTGCAAAGCGCTTTTTCAAGAAAGCTTTGCGGTCTTTTCATGTTTCCAAACCCCGTGTGATCACAGTAGACAAGAACTCAGCTTATCCTATAGCGATTGAAGAATTAAAGAACCAAAAAAAGATGCCTGTAGGCATCCAATTAAAGCAAGTCAAATATCTGAATAACATCATCGAACAGGATCATCGATTTATTAAAAAACGAGTTCGATCTATGTTAGGATTAAAATCTTTTAGCACAGCTACATCCATTCTTTCAGGAATAGAAGCGATCCATATGATAAAAAAAGGACAACTTATTTCACAAGACAAGTCTGTCCAAAATCAAGTGGAGTTCATTCATGAACTATTCAAAATTGCTGATTAAGAATAGATGTATTTAACCATTTACATGCTTTCTTTCAGATTGACGTAATCTTTGCACCAGAACCTTGTCATCATAAAAAGAGCCAATTTCTACTTCTACTCGTAACTCTTCTCTGAGCTCCCTTACTAGACACTCTTTGGGTGTCTCACCAGGTTCCAACTTGCCGCCGGGGAATTCCCATTTGCCGGCCAAAGGGTCTTTTGAATGCCTTTGAGCGATTAATATTTGATCTTTCTCCTTTATAATTGCAGCCACAACTTTCTTCATAAGAACACCTTCTTTAAATTTCCTGTATGGTTTTTCCTTTATTTTACCTAAATAGAGTGTTCGTTCTCAATGCGGGACATTTTATTAATTACTATTGCTTGTAATGATCTGATTGTTTCATAGCAAAGGATATCTTTTTAAACTTTCAGAAAGAAGTATATCAAATGGATATGTAAAGAATTAACGAGAAAATAAACCAAGTATAAGCCGGTTAGAAAAAAGAAAAAAGAAGCAAAAATTTAAATTGTAAATAAAAAATGAGAGGTTTAACTGAAGAAAAAAACGGGAAAACAACACTCATTTAAAACTAGTTTAATTACATAAAATGGATAAATATAATGATATCGTCATGTTAAACAGAAGAAATTGACGAATAAAGGGAAATTGTAGCTAATGCCCCAGATTATTGTTGAAGTTGCCAGAAAAAGAGTTTAATATGAAATTGTTAGCAAATCTGACACATAATTATTGGGGGTAGGAGAAATGAAAAAAGTAACATTTGCTTTGGCGGCAGCGTTAACATTTGGGGGAATTGGTACCGTAGCAACTACAGCATCAGCAGAATCAAACGGTTTAGATAAAGACTGTTCTGATTTTAAAGGTAAGCCATACCAAGAAGTAGTAGACTACTGGAATTCAAAAGGTTATACAGCAACAAATGATCCTGAGAGATTAGATGGCTGGGGTAACAAAGTAGACGATGGTATTCCTTGTGAAGCTCCATCTGACTATGATACTTCTAAGATTAACGGCATTGGTAAGAAAGAAGAAGCTACTTCAGAGGAAACAACTAAAGAAGAGACTACTACAGAACAAACTACTGAAGAACAGCCTGCAAAAGAAGAAACTGCTACTAAAGAAGACAATTCTTCTTCAGAGCAAAAAGCTACTTCTGACAAAAAAGAAGGCGAAGAGCTTCCTGAAACAGCAAGTAATAATCCACTTGGTGTAGCAGCTGGTTTAGCTGTTGCGGCTGCTGGTGTGGTAGTATTTACTCGTCGTAAAAATTCAAAAGCATAATATAATGGATATATAAAATAAAAGGGACGGGATTATTCCTGTCTCTTTTTTATAGAGGTGCAGTTGTATGAGAATATTAGGCATTTGTCTATTTGTGATAGGCATTTCCCTAGCTGGTTATTCATTCTTTGAGTGGAACTTAGGAAGATCATCTTCAGAGACTCTATCTCAGAAGGAAATAAACCATTATGAAGTAAAAGAAAAAGAAGATGTAGGCCAACAAAGCACTGAAGTAAAACAAGAAGATTCAACTAGCGATGTGAATCTAGAAGAAGTCGACACCAAGTCTTCAGAGAAAATGGAAGATTATAATTACAACAAAGGTCAAAAAGTAGCGAATCTCGTTATTCCTAAACTCGAATTAAAATACTCAGTGTATTGGGGAACAGATGCTGATACCTTAAAAAGAGGCGTAGGAATGTTTGTTAGTGATTTAACTACTACTCCAAAGGGAATGGAGCACACAGTATTAAGTGGGCACCGCGACACCGTATTTACAAGGTTAGGTGAACTTAAAACGGGTGACAATCTAATTGTAGAATTTGATAACAAGCTTTATGAATACCAAATTAAAAAGATTTGGATTACACATAAAGAAGATCGGACAGTAATTGTTCCTAAAGATAATCCTACGCTTACATTAACAACTTGCTATCCATTTGATATGATTGGAAAAGCGCCTGATCGCTACATTATTCAAGCTGAAATGATAAATAACTAAAAGCGACTTACCATTAATAGGTATGTCGCTTTTTATTTTATTCATCTAGTTATTAACTTTGTTGAAGTTGAGTCCAATCAGTAATTAACTTGCCATCTATAACATTCTTGGAAGTAATAATTAATGTCTTAAACTTGTCTACTTTTTCAGCAAACCCCATTCCGTTGAGAAATAGCCACTTATGAATGGTATCTGGGTGTAATTTAGAATCCTGATTTAATACTGTTTCTATGTAGCTACTGCAGTAGGGGATGAGTAGATTGTGGTGTATGCGGTAAATGAAATAATTTTCATCTAAAAAAGGATGCCAATAGGCATCCCTTTTAGCTTTAGTTATAATAAAATGTTTGATTAAACAGATTCTATCACACAAAATTGTTTGTCCTAAGGCAGTTAATGAATAGAAGATTACATGTATTAAGATAGACGTTTTTAATTAACTTGAATATATTAATTAGATAAGTGCATGTAGAAGGCTTATAGAATCTCTCTCTTATCTATTTCTTTATCAGCTTTTAAATTTTTCTCCCTCTTTCCTAATTCACTATTTCTGTAACCAAATATAAAGTAAACAATAAGACCAATCACCAACCAGATTCCGAATCCAATCCAAGTGGTCATCGGTAAATTAAACATAAGGTAGCCACAAAATAACATAGAGATAATGGGGATAAACGGAACAAATGGGACTTTGAAAGCGCGTGGTAGTTCAGGTTGTGTTTTACGCAAAACCAATACGCCTACCGAAACAACCAAGTACGCAAAGAGTGTTCCGATATTAACTAGTTCAGCTAATCTATGTAAAGGAATGAATCCAACAAAAATTGCAACTAAGATTCCTGTAATCCACGTATTTATAATAGGGGCTTTCTTAACTGAATCGACTTTGGACATTGTTTTAGGCAATAAGCCATCCCGACTCATAGCAAAAAACAAACGTGTTTGTGCGTATAAAAGTACAAGTAACACTGTAGTCATTCCCGTCAAAGCTCCTACCGAAATAAAGCCTGCTACCCAGTCTTGGTGAATATAACTTAAAGCAAAAGCTACCGGGTTTTTCACATTTAATTCAGTAAAGGGAACAATGCCTGTTAGAATGAAGGAAACAATAATATATAAGATCGTACATATAGTAAGGGAAGAAATAATCCCGATAGGCATATTGCGCTGAGGATTTTTTACTTCCTCGGCTGCAGAAGCTATAGAATCAAAGCCAAGGTAAGCAAAAAAGACAGATGCAGCACCTGCTGTTACCCCAGAGAAACCAAATGGCATAAATGGTGTCCAGTTTCCTGGTTTTACATACCATATTCCGATGACGATGAATAAAAGAACAACAGCAATCTTAATCACAACCATGATATTATTTGCACGTGTAGATTCACGTAAACCACGAGAGAGCAGAAAGGTAATAACTAAAACAGCAGTAATAGCTGGAATGTCAATAAAGGTACCTTTTCCAGGATCGTAAGCACTTGTTATAGCAAGTGGTAATTTCAACCCGAACCCACTTAATAAGCCTTGAAAATAACCTGACCAGCCACTAGCAACTGCTGAAGCTGCAAGTCCATATTCCAACAGTAATGCCCAACCAAGAATCCAGGCCATCACTTCACCAAAAGTGACATAACTGTAGGTGTAAGCGCTACCAGAAATAGGGATAGAAGAAGCAAACTCTGAATAACATAGCGCAGCAAATATACAGGCAAGTCCTGAAAAGATAAACGAAAGCACAAGAGCCGGTCCTGCGTGTTCTGCGGCGGCTACTCCTGTCAAAACAAAAATTCCTGTGCCAATAATGCAGCCAATCCCCATCATTGTTAGATCTTTAGCTCCAAGTACTTTGTTCAGAGATTTATCCGTTTCTTGAACACTGGCCAACATATGAGAAATTGACTTTTTTCGAAATAAATCCATGTAGGTTCTCCCCTCAAAAATGGAATATTTGTTTTATAATTTGCACTTCTTCTAGAATAAGTGTATTAATGGCCTTAATAATTTAAAAAAGGAAATTTTTTTATTCTACCTATCAGATTATTCCCATACCACTTTTCTGTTTTCATGAATACTTATCTTTAAAAATTTTAATAGCATACTTCAATTTATCTTCAATAATGATTAAATAAAAGGGAGCTGGGCGTTTAAATAACGCCCGGTACAAAAAGCATAAAGGCTATGATATCGGCCATAAAATTTAACTAAGTATATTTTTCTATTTATACCAGCTCTGCATGTAAGAAGAATCTTCGTAACGATGCGCTTGCTTAACGACATGAAGTGGTCGGAATGTATCAATCATAACAGCTAGTTCTCGCGTTTCTTTTTTCCCGATGCTTTCTTCCATTTTCCCTGGATGTGGACCGTGTGGCAGCCCACTTGGATGAAGAGTAATAGATCCCTCTTCAATTCCACGCCTACTCATAAACTCTCCATCCACATAGTATAGTACTTCATCACTTTCTACATTGCTGTGCACATAAGGAGCCGGAACGGCCTCTGGATGATAATCATATAATCGTGGCACAAATGAACAAATTACATAGTTATGAGCTTCAAATGTTTGGTGAACTGGAGGTGGCTGATGAATTCTACCTGTAATTGGTTCGAAATCATGAATACTAAAAGCATAAGGAAACAAATACCCATCCCAACCTACAGCGTCTAATGGATGAAAGTCAAATAAATAAGAAGTCAACATACCTTGAGCTCGCACACGAACCTCGAATTCTCCTCGTTCATCTTTTGGCTCTAGTTTTTCTGGTGTTCTTAAATCACGCTCACAATAGGGAGAGTGCTCTAGAAGTTGACCATGCTCATTGCGATAGCGTTTTGGAGGCATGATTGCTGAGTTTGATTCCACAATGAGAAATCGTGCCTGTTCTGTTTCTAGAACTACTCTATATGTAGTACCAATAGGAATAACTAGGTAATCACCTGGAAGAAAAGACAATTCACCAAAGATACTCTCTATTTTTCCTTTTCCTTCATGAACATACAGCATTTCATCGCCTTCCCCATTACGATAAAAATATGACATTTGTTTTGTTGGCCGGGCAACTCCAATGGCTACATCATCATTAACCATAAAGATTTTTCTTGCTTCAAGGAAATCTCCTCCTGCTTCGGTTTCCCAAGTGTGAAAGTGACGATGCTTAAGTGCCTCTTTTTCTTCAATCTCATAATGGATTTCTGTGATTTTTTTAGCCTCTCTTACTTGTGTTGGGGGATTGATATGATAAATGAGTGATTGAATACCCGAAAAACCTTTCGTTCCCATAACTTGCTCATAGTGTAAGCTCCCGTCTTCTTTCCGGAATTGTGTATGGCGTTTAGCAGGAACCTTCCCCATCTTTACATAATGCGGCATAAACACTGCTCC
The DNA here is from genome assembly GCF_023824195.1 of Priestia megaterium. NCBI lineage: Bacteria > Bacillati > Bacillota > Bacilli > Caryophanales > Bacillaceae > Priestia > Priestia megaterium. The sequence continues at coordinate 3,580 of NZ_CP085444.1, read as the reverse complement.
TCTCTTATTGTATTACTTCGCGAAGTGCTTGGATAAACGCTTCATTTTCTTCTTTTGTTCCGATTGATACACGAATTGTGTTTGGGAGTCCCAATACCCCTCCGGAACGAACGATAATTCCTTTATGCAGTAACGATTGAAACACATTATCACCAGATGAATTTAGCCTTATCATTACAAAATTACCTTGGGAAGGAAAATAGCTGAGACCCATTTTTTCGACCTCTGCTGAAATATATAACCTTCCTTTCTCATTCTCTTTTTTACACTTGCTAACAAACTCTAAATCTGCCAAAGAGGTAGTGGCTGCAACTTGTGCCATACGATTAGTGTTAAAGGGTTCCTTTACCTTAATAAGTTCCTTTACAAAATTTGAATGCATTACTCCATAACCAATACGTAGAGCAGCCAATCCATAAATTTTTGAAAAAGTACGTAAGACAATCAAGTTTGCATGAGAGTGAATAAGTGGCACCGTATCCAAGTGGTCTTCTGCTGTCACATATTCAAAATAAGCTTCATCAACAACAAGCAGTATATGATTAGGAACTTGATTAATAAATGATGTCAGTTCCCTCTTTCCAACAATCGTTCCAGTAGGGTTGTTTGGGTTACACACAAAAATCATGCGCGTTTTGTCCGTAATAGCAGCGAGCATACCACCAAGATCGTGCACCCCGTTCACAAGTGGTACTTTAATCGCCCTGCCCCCTTCGATGATGACATTCGTTTCATAACGAGGGAATGTGACGTCTGCCATGATAGCCTCGTCCCCAGAACGGATATAGCTGCGTGTGAGCAAACGAAGAATTTCATCCGACCCATTTCCTGTTATAACTTGCTCTTCCTTAACTTTTAATTGTTTCGCTATTTTTTTTACCAGAACAGGCGCCGTTCCTTCCGGGTAAAACATTAACTTTTCCATTTCTTTTATCATGGCCTCTTTTGCCATTGGTGAATAACCTAATGGATTTTCATTCGAAGCAAGTTTAATAATGCGATTAAGACCTAGTTCTCGCTTCACTTCTTCAATAGGCTTACCTGGTTTATAAACATCAAGACCTTCTAATTCTTTCCGTGAGATGATTTTATGTTCAAGTACTTCCATGCTTTCACCCATCCTGTTCTATGTAATTTTGTTACAGACTGATACAGTGATCTCTCCAACTTTTTTCTCCACTTTCACCCATAAGTTCTACTTAGTTGTAAAGCCCATCAGTTGACTCTAATCCCATTCCCAAACACATCTGTCTTGGAGTATACTGAACGAGCTTTACGAGTTAAATGTGAGATAAAGTATAAGATTGTTTAAGGGCTGGCAGAACTCGTCCTGTCACTTCCCCAAATCCAATCCTATATCCCTCTCCTTGACACCACCCTGTAATCGTTAGCTGATCTCCATCTTCTAACCAAACCCTTTGTTCTCCATTTTCTATTTCTATCGGCTCAGTTCCACGCCATGTTAGCTCCAATAAACTTCCTCTCATCTCTTTTTCAGGTCCACTAATTGTTCCTGAAGCAAGCAAATCACCAGGACGTAAATTACATCCCCCTACTGTATGGTGAGCAATCTGTTGAGCCATGGACCAGTAAAGATAACGAAAGTTACTTGTAGAGATGGTTTTGGAATTTTTCATTCCTTCCCCCTTAAGATTCACCTCTAAATGAATATCAAATGAACCAGGTTTATTTGTACGTAAATAAGGTAACGGCTCTGGCTCCTGCTCTGGTCCAGCTACTCTAAAAGGCTCGAGAGCTTCAAATGGCACCACCCAAGGAGAAATTGAAGTAGCAAAGCTCTTAGCTAAGAATGGGCCAAGTGGTTGATATTCCCAGGATTGGATATCTCGAGCGCTCCAGTCATTGACTAGTACAAGGCCGAAGATTTGTTCCTCAGCATTTTTTAAGGCAATGTTTTTCCCTCTTTCATTACCTGGACCAATAAACCATCCCATCTCTAATTCCAAATCAAGTTGACAACTCGGACCAAATAAAGGTGCATTTGAGTTCGCTGGTTTCATTTGTCCTTGTGGACGCCTTACATCAGTCCCACTAAGAACTACTGAACTAGCTCGTCCATGATACCCAACTGGCAAGTGAGTCCAATTCGGCATTAGGGCATTTTCCTTTCCCCTAAACATAATCCCTACATTAGTTGCATGCTCTTTTGAAGCATAAAAATCTGTATAATCCCCAATTTGTGCAGGCAAAAGCATTTTGACATTTTTTTGAGGGATTAATGCAATATTACGAAGGGCATAGTTATCCCGTAAAATTGACTCATCTTCATGTAGTAATTGTTGGATACGTCCTCTTACATCCCGCCATGCTTTAGTTCCAAGAGCCATAAATTCATTAAGAGAAGCTTGTTCAAAAACTCCTTTTCCCCCTACATCTGTACCATCAAAATATCCCTCAGCGTCTAGCACGGAAAGATCCAATACATAATCACCAATCGCAACTCCAATACGGGGAACCCCCATCGTAAGGGGGCGAAATACACCGTAAGGAAGGTTTTGAATGGGAAAATGAGATTTAGGATCTACCTCTATAAATGACTTCATCATCTCCACTCCTCTTCTATACTATAAATTCCTAATGTACGTAAGTCTTCACGGGGCTCATCGAAACTACAGCTTCCATATGAACAAAGTAATTTTTCTCGTAATCTTATAATTTCAGAAGTTGGGACGGTTAAATCGTGCCATTGTAATCCTTTATCAGTGAACTTGAAATTCTTTGATTTCTCATCAGCAAGAATTTTTACTGTTGATACTATATCTAGTTTTTTGATATGAGCTAGCATCCCAGCTGTAAAAACATTGAGGAAACCATGCATTCGTGTATTCACTTCTTCACGATACATACGAATTGGATGATGTAGTCCGGCTGTAAACTTCACGGGAATATCTCGATCACGACATCCGACAAGTACGGTTGCTATTTGCTGAGAAGTTGGAAATGCTTCTGCTGTAACTCCACCAGTCCGTAATTTAAACCCTAGTAAGAAATCGCTTTCATTATTATGCGCAGCAATAATATCCAGAGTTTCAAGTATCTTAGATTCCCAGTCCCTATCTAAAGGTATTGTCGCTTCACAAAAGGTTTGTAGCCTACTCTTGTCTGTCGCTTTTGTAATAGTTTGTAATAAAGCACGGTCAGGTATATGAGGCGGGAGAGGAATCTCGCATATGTCAATTTTGATATTCCTCTTATATTCATTATGAAAAGACCTAACTATTTCAAGATCCGCATGTAAGCTATTTAGGCATTCGATCTTATTATTACTCCTAGACCCTAAAGCTGAAATGATTAATGGACGTTCTTTTGAAAATATTGATACATACGGAATAAGTTGGTTTAGTTGTGAGATAGGAATGATAAACCGTCCGAGCATCCATGAATCTTTACAAATTTGAAATTCCTTGTAATTTTTTATTGAGGTTTCCAGGGATAAATTAGCGGGTGGAAATAACCCAGCGTAATCAATTAGATTTGATAAAAAAGCATGGATACTAGTTTTCAATTTTGAACCCTCACTCATCTCAACACCACTTCCAGCTATACTCTTTATATTCAT
>NZ_CP085443.1 GCF_023824195.1 Priestia megaterium | reverse complement strand
ATTCAAACACCTCATCTTCTTATTTTTAGATAATATGTAGAGATGCTAACATTTCCTAGCTTCTACAAGCTTGTCACTTAATAAGGTTAGATAAAAAGAAGAAGAATTTCTGTTTTTCCGGGAATATTTATACTGAGATTTGCTCTGTGGCGCAGTGAAGTCCATCTAAGCTGGATAATGAGTCATTCATTGTAAAATCCTCACCTATATAATATGAAAAAACAAGTATATGGATTTTTAATTTAGTTTAAACTAATAAGGTATTCCCCGATCGCCTGAACTTTAACAAGCCTTTGCTCAACGGGAGCAAAGGCTACTTTTTTGACGAGTTTCTTCTATAAAATATGCCATTTTGAAAAGACTTTTGTGTAAGTAAAATTAGTCGTTCTAAAAAGATCTATCCTTTTAGAGCGACTGTTTTTTTATGACTCTTTAGAGAGGCATTCATGAGTACGATCTCTATTAGCAGCAACCATAAACCTTGATTTTCCTTCTTGGCATTCATGAGTGATTTCGATATCGCCACAATAAGGACAAGTAAAATATCCTCTGGACTGCATATGATTAGAGCTGATTATTTCCTCAGGTTTAAAAACGTCCATTCTTATCCCATAATAAATACAAGCAACTTTTTTTACGCTTATCATAGGATTTCTTCCTCCTTCTTATTGTGTATTGGTTAATTTTTAGTATATAAGATAGATATGGATAATTTAACCTTTTTTAATTAACTTACCTTAAATATTCAGAAAATTAAATCTTGATGGAATTATTGAGTAAAAAAGTTAAAGGTAATTTCTGCTTGTATATCTTAAGATACACATCTTTATCAATACAAACATCAGAATAAAAATAATAAACGTTAGATAATTTTAAAATAACTTACTAAATAAATCTTTAATCCCTTTTATTTTAAAATATCGATAATATTTGTTGCTACATCATTTATAAGAGTAAATATCAAAACACTTTAATAAAAAATACTTTAACTATTACTCATCTTTTAGAAAAAGTCCACATTTGTCGTCAGGTAGAGTAAATGATAAAACTAATATAATAAATGAAATAATTTAGTATTTACTTATTAGAATAATATACTTTTATAGACTTATCTTACGGTAGCGATATAAAACTGTTATCCTTACATGTAAAAAGAGCTTGTGTCAAGAGAGTAGGTGGAAACAGAAGAATAATTTACTCCTCTAGAAGTAGAAAAGGTAATCTATTAATAAAGTATAAACCACAAGGATAGATAAGTTATGTTAACTGGGTACGAATATTTTGCAGCACTGGAGGTATCTTAATTATATTCTTCTCCTTACATTGATGGTATAATATGGATGATTGTATCAGTGAAAGGGGAGAAAAAGATGAACAAACTTGTATTCAAACAATTTGAAATCGGAAGGGAGTACTTCCTCAAAATCATAGGGTCTGTTTCTAAGGATCAAACTGATGTGCAGCCAGATGGTTTCAACAACACAATTCATTGGCATACAGGTCACGTTTTGACAGTTACTGAACAAACTATGTTTGGTTTTCCTCATGCAACAACTCATCTTCCAGCAAACTATATGGAATTGTTCGGGAATGGTACCAAACCAGCCGATTGGACGGGGGATGTACCTACTATGGATGAGCTTATGATACAGTTAAAGGATCAATTATCTCGTATTCAGCAAATTCCTGCTGAACAGCTAAAAGATACCTTGGAAAAGCCATTTCTGGGATGTAAAACCTTTGGAGAACTGGCGGGTGTTACAATGATGCATGAAGCAACTCATATGGGACAGATTCAGGCAATGAAGCGAATTATTGAACATGTGGGTGTGAAAAACTGAATTTGACAAAATGATATAACGAGGTTATCAACAGGCATAGCCATTTTCTCCTTTTCTTTACGTTAGAAAGGGAGGGTGGGGTTCACGTTATTATTTTGTATTAGATAGGCTTAATAAGATGTCTCCTTCAACTACTGGGAGCATGGGTTTAAGAAAGGGATTGCTGTGGTGATCCCTTTTTATTGTGCAAAATGATATGGATATTTTTTGATAATTCTAAAATATGTAAGATATAATGAAATTAAATACATTGATAATAGTCTGTAATAAAGGAGTGTATAAATGAAGAAAATCTTTTCCTTTCTAATGATTGTATGGGTGTGCGCATTTGTATCTGCTTGTTCAAGTCAAACAAAAACGGAAACAGAAAGCAAAGCTGATAGCGAGAATAATTCCATAACACCTAAACCGAATGTAGAAGTTAAAGCTTATAAAGAACCATTAACTCGAGTAGGAGAGAAAGCAACACATCCTCTTGGAATATTTGTCTTGAATCAATTAAGTGAACCAAATACGAAGATTGAAGTAAGCCCACTTCATATCCAAGTGGAACGAATTAAAATCGTACAAAGCACAGAAGTAAGTGACCTAGGCAAGTATAACCTGAAAGAACGAGGGTTGAATACAGAAAAAATGAATGTGATTCAACTAACAACCACCTTAGAAAATACTTCAAATCAATCACTTGATTTAGGAAAAGGACCTATAAAAACATTGATTTTAAGCAGTGGAGAGCAAGTGAAAGTGTCTAAAATGAACGCAGACCCCAAAGATCGGAGCTTGAAAGCCAAAGAGAAAACGAAGTTTACGCTAATCTGTTTCCTATCCCAAGATCCAAAAGACCTAAAGTATGTTGAAGTGATTACAGATGTAGTGCGAGATCAAACGACTAAGAAGGAAGTAAGTCCTCCAAAGACAGTAGAAATCAAAATGTAAGTAAAAAAACAGCCTCTTATGAGGCTGTTTCCTATTCTTTTACGATTAAAATGAACAATATTCAACAACAGGACCAGATGTACCAGTTTTAATAAAATAATCAGGAGCATAACCAGTGTCAAAATCGCCGCGCCACCAATCATCATCCACCCAATCCCAGATTTTACTTCCATTGTAAGATTCACCATTAACATAACAATATAAGTAGAGTTTGTGTCCATCTGGAATATCTGTTTCAGTCCGTGTACCGTTTATGGTTGGAGTCTTACGAAGATCTAAACCTGCACCACCAGTCTTTTGAACTGGATATAACCCATCAGCATGGGTTACGGTTTGGTTTGTAAGTAAAACAACACCAGCTATTGCCACTGAAGCGATGGAGAATGCAACTTTTTTTAACATACGTTACCTCCCATATAATATTTTAGTACATTTTTGGATCTCCCATGATGTCTATCAAACTGAGATAAGCAAATACCCGGTTTAGTTTAATAGACACCCAGTTAAACCAAAAATATACAATTCTAGTATAAAATACATTAATAATCTAAAAAAAACAATAAAAAGAAATGATATTTTGAAAATTGATACTTTTAACTTACATAAAATAAAAATAAATTCCTAAAGGAATATTAAGATTAACCCTCAAGCGAAATTAATATTTCTTTTACGTATGTTTCATCATTCAATGCAAAATTCAAAACCTTAAAATACTTTGATACTCCTTCCTAAATATCTTCATTAACTAGGCAAAATGTATCCCTTTAGTTACCATAATGTTAATTATAGGTGGAAATAATATCCAAAAAACACGAATTTAACTCACAGTAACTCCGAAATAGTACCCCATAAATACAGTCACAAATAATAATTCACTAGCCAGTACAATGAAGTCCAATCTCTGGGACTTCTTAATTTCTTCCAAACTGGAATATGAAATATAAAGGCGTAAACTTCCAAGTATAACAGTAACTATAATGACAAAAAGATTTCCAGTAACAGCAATTGCGATGAGATAAATAAGCCATTTAAATACAAAGAGCCCTACTATCCTTAACATAAACAAACGCCATTTACTTAACTGAATAATATCTCCTGCTTCAATAGTTTGAAGGCCTTTTCGTATCTTTTTAAATTCAAATAATGCCTCTAGATTATTCCACAATAAAAACAACCCGAAAATTAGCAGATATAAATCGTTAATGCTTAAATTAAAAAGACTCAATTCCATTCCCCCATCTAGATAGCAAAGTCCTTTTTATTCTCAAGGGCTTGTTAATACTTAAGTAAATCTGTGGAATAGCTTTACCCAACCTAAGTAAGAGATTCCTAAAATAAAAGCCCAAAGAAATGCTATACGAATATTTCTAGGTATAGAAATCCATAACTTTAACATGTTCCAAAGTAAGTCATCTTTATTAGATTTTTTCATTCCCTTCACCTCAATTAGGTTATATCGTTTATAATTTTACATTTTAGTGAATATTTCCAATATCTATTAAATCATAATATTTACCTTTTATTCCATTAAAAAGTAAATGTTGAGTGAAAGAAAATGTATATCATATGCATTTATAGTTAACATAATCACAGTTTTCGGAAATTATAACTTACAAAAAAGCAGTTGGAATAATAACCAACTGCTTTTTGTAGGATGTTTTAATTTTCTATGTTATTCACTTTAAAATTTCTTGGTTATCCCAATTTTTCAAAGCCCATACTACATCATCATTTTCATTGAGCGTAACTTCATCTAAACCTAACTCTATAAAATTCCTGTTTACAAAAACAGCCCAATGTATATTTTTCTTTGGAATTGAATGGATACCATTTATAGATATAATATTCCCTTGGAATTCTTCTATGTTAAAGGCTCTTTTTGTTACTTCGTATAATGTCTCACCTTCTTGAAATGAAACTTCTTTTGAAGCAATAGTCACATTTTTATCATTTACAATTCTGAAAGTACTCGTCATCTCTAATGCGTTTGTAGGGGAATAAACAAAAAAAAGGAATAGTGGTAAAGATATTAGTATCTTTTTAATAAGCATTTTTGAATCTCCTTTTGACGTATTTTTCATATTATGAGCACTTTAGTGAAAATTATATTCTGTAAATATAGTTCAGTGGTTGATACGCAACAGAAAAAACTCCCTGGTGTTGAACTGCCCCCCAATTAATTGGACGCTGTTCTTAAGCAAAGGAATATTTTCACATCTCATTTCTTAATAGCCTTTAGAATAGTTACAAACCTCTTGGGAACATTACTTTTATGGAGGTGATTGTAATGAATAACAACCAACAACCAAACAAAACTTCAGCAGGAACGAATGCTGCAAAAGTAAAACAACAAAATGCTGCATCTGCGTCTAACAAATTCGGAACAGAATTTGCTAGTGAAACAGATGTACAAGCAGTAAAACAACAAAACGCTCAAGCAGAAGCTAAGAAAAATCAAAACGCTGGACAATAATAATTAAAGAAACATTTTGAGTCAACTACTCAAGATATAATAGAGTATCAAATCAGCATTTGGATTATGTATAGAAAAAGACTGTCTCTTTTTAACCAAAAGAAGCAGTCTTTTCTATTTTTAACTATATAAATCGGAAAAGTGTAAAAAACAGAGGATAATAGTTACTGATGCCATCACCTAAATTATTTTTACTACACTATTTGTTTTCGTTCTCGATTAGGTAACCTGCCTGTTTGGAATAAAATTTTATTGCTTGAGCAAACTACCCAATATGCATTAAAGCATCAAAATCCCACATGATTAAAGAGAAAAACTACCTCCCTCTCGCAAAGGTAGTTTTTCTCTTTTTAATTTGTATGCCATATACAATTTTAGTTACCATAATGAAAACTCGTGGAAGCTATGAGTGTGATAAAAGTAATGACCATCTTTTTGAATAAATGGGTATGATATATAATAAACCTTTACTCAAAACATTTTGAAGGGAAATGTAATATGATAATTTCTAAGTCAGGTAAAAAACATAAAGTGAAGCATCTGGAACCTGCAAGTATCTTATTCTTAGGGTTTTTAGGATTAATATTGCTCGGCACCGGCTTGTTAATGATCCCTGCTGCTACAAGTGATAGACATCATTTAAGCTTTATTGATGCTCTCTTTGAAGCCACTTCTGCTGTATGTGTAACAGGACTAGCTGTTGTAGATACCGGAACTACATTTACTTTATTTGGACAGCTCATTCTGCTTGTGCTCATCCAAGTTGGTGGCTGGGGATTCATGACTATTGGTATACTCATGTTTATTGTACTAGGTAAAAAAATTGGATTACAACAAAGGTTAATACTTAAGGAATCTCTAAATGCTTTTTCGCTACAAGGCGTTATTGCATTAGTCCAACGTGTTGTGCTAATTACATTGGCTGTGGAAGGTATTGGAGCGCTTATCCTAGCTATTCGTTGGTCACAAGAAATGAACTGGGGAAAGGCTATTTATTATGGGATATTTCATTCGATATCTGCTTTTAACAATGCAGGATTTGGTTTGGAACCGGATAATTTAAGTAAATGGGTAGGAGATCCAACCGTAAATATTATGATTACATTACTTTTCATAATAGGAGGAACTGGATTTTTTGTCATTGCAGATATTTTTCGGAAACGAAACATAAGGAAGCTTTCTCTTCATACTAAAATTGTATTAGTTTCAACTCTCCTACTAAATGTCGTGAGCACACTAATTATTTTTGCTTTAGAATATAATAACCCTCATACTTTAGGTGAATTAAGCATGGGTGATAAATGGTGGGCAGCTTACTTTCAGGGAGTAGTTCCTCGTACTGCTGGTTTTAATACCTTGGATATTGGGGCGCTCAGATTACCTTCAAAAGTGTATATGATGGGTCTTATGTTTATTGGAGCAGCACCAGGTTCAACAGGTGGTGGAATTAAAATAACGACGTTTGTCTTAATATTGTTTGCTTTATGGTCAGTATTGACAAATAAAGAAGAAATTAATGTTTTTCGACGCCGAATTCCTAAATCGCTTGTTTATAGAGCTTTTTCTATTGCTACTTCTGGAATTATTTTTGTTTCTATTATTTTCTTTTTACTCACAATCACAGAAAAAGGTGTAGATATGTCTACTCTTTTGTTTGAAACGTTCTCTGCTTCCGGAACAGTTGGATTAAGTGCTAATTTTACAGGCGACTTAAGTCCTATCGGACGAATTCTCATTACGATTATGATGTTTATTGGCAGAGTGGGGCCTCTTACCATTGGTTTTGTGCTTGCTATTCGTTCAAATAAACAATCTAAAATTCGGTATGCAGAAGAAAAGATTCTTATTGGTTAAAAAATCTACTTTAAATATATATTTTTGTCCACATATTCACCGTCATAGGCACAAGTAGCCAAAATCATAAATATTTCTTTCTATTATGAATAAACTACACAAGATGTATAAAATCATCACGACTAACTTCTTATTACGTCACGAAAAAAGCTATCTCTTTTGACTGGGAAGAGATAGCTTTTTTCTGTGTTTAAAGTGTATAAGATATACGCCCCTAGTTAACATAAAACAGCTTATCGGTAGTAATAAGGTCTATATACTTTCTATATAGACCTTACCAATTCATTCTTATAATGAAGCTGGAACATTTTGTTCTTTTCGCAAGCGTAAAAAGCCAGAAGCTGTTAAAACGCCCAAAACAACTAAACACGTACCTATTACTTGAGGTAATGTAATAAGTGCACCGGTTAAAATAGAAAGGATCATAGTGACGACTGGAACTAAATTAAAAAATAAAGATGTATTACTTGCACCAATCGTAGCCATTCCCTTATTCCACCATAGATAGCCTAATACACTTGTAAATAGAGCCATAAAGAGAATAGCTCCCCAAGCTGACCATGTAACGTGAGACAAAGGCTGAGGGATTGGTGAAAAAGCTGTTAAGATGACAAGACAAAGAGAACCAACAATCATTGTATAAGTAGTTGTCTTCATTGAAGAACTACCATTCAAATATTTTCTCCCTAATACCCCATATAAGGCCCAACATAAGTTCCCTGCTAATATTAGTAAATCACCTTTAGAAATGGATAGTGTTTGAATAATTTCTAACGAACCTTGCGTAAGGACAAGAATAACGCCTACTAAGGCAAAAGATATACCCAGCATCTGTTGTTTTGTAATGGGATTCTTTAAAATAAGCAAAAAGTGCAGTTACTAGAGGGTTAGTTCCCATGATGAGAGCTCCGTTTAAAGGTGAAGTGTATTGCATTCCTAAAAAGAAAAAGGCATTGAACCCGAAAATCCCTATAATGCCAAGTAAGATATACATTTTCCAATGGATCTTAATGGTTTTTGGCTTTATTTGTTTTTGTAATCCTAATATAAGAACCATAACAAGTGCAGCAATCCCAAATCGCCATGCGGCAGCACTTGCAGGGGAGAAATAGTGAACAGCATACTTAGCCAAATTGAACGTAGCACCTGTAAAGATAGCAAAACCTATTAACGTAAGGTATATTCTACTTTTCATCTTTCAAATCTCCAATCATTGTTTCATACGTCTCTAATTTCTCTTTTGTCACATTCATAACTGTTTCAATCTCTTGCTTTTGCTTTTCTAGAAGAAGTAAGTGTTTGTTTAAAATATCTGCCCTCGTTTGAATCTTTTTTAATTGAATGGCAGCAGAGTCGATGTTTTCTAGGAGACATCCATCCTTTAAAAATTCCTGAATATCCTCTAAAGACATCCCTGTTTGTTTTAACATTTTCATAAATTTGAGAAGGCGAATTTCACCTTCCGTATATCTTCTTTTTCCACCTTTTCTTAATGGTGAAGACAATAACCCAATCTTTTCATAATAACGTAACGTATGAGCTGTAAACCCTGTTTTCATAGCAACTTCGGATATACTATACATTTCCATTTCCTCCTTTCTTTACATGTTACAACTTAGAGTTAGCTCTAAGTCAACGATTAATTTGTAAACAATAAAAAAAGGCATTTAAGCTGTTATTTTCTCTTTTGACGTAAAGAAAGCTCTTTTGTTTTTTACATATTACAGTATAATATTTTAATTTTTGTAAATAAGAGTATATACCTTCATTATTTATCAAAAAATATAGAGAAAACTGGATTCCTTGGAGCTTAAGAACTAGCTATATAGTGCTTATTCGAAGAAGAACCTTTTTGACAAATGGGGTGAAAATTTGAAATCAAAAATAATCTTAATTCTTAGTATATCTTCTATTATATTTATGCTTTTTTTACTCTTTTTCTATCTAATCAAAGGAGATTCCTCTCGTTGGCAAGTAGCATTGGGAGGTGTGATAACAAGTGCATTACCACTTTTATTGTTGTCTACGAAGGTTAATCCCTTCCCAATTTCTCTTATAGTAGGATATTATGTTTTTCTTTTTTGCACCCTGTTTTTAGGGTCAATTGAAGATTTTTATAATCGCTTTAAATGGTGGGATGCTGTTCTACATTTTTACAAAGGAATCTTCATGGGATTTGTAGGAATTTCTCTTTATAAGCTACTTATAGCTGCCCGTATACAAGCTGAAATTTCTAGATGGGCTATTTTTTTATTTGTACTTTCAATCTCAGTGAATGCTACAGTTTTGTGGGAAGTTTATGAGTTTTTAGGTGATTTGACTTTTACTCACACTATGCAATCAGGAGGAAACACAGATACCATGTATGACATGATCTTAGGTATGACATCAGCTCTTTTAACTGCTATTTATTCTATGAAACGACGACAAAAACTATAAATAATATAGGAGGTGTTGGAATGAAACGTAAGCTGGTTATATTGTTTAGTTTGATTTACGTCATTTTTATGGGATGCTTGGCAGTATTTTACTATGTGAGTAATGAATCCTTTAAGACAATGGTTTCAATAGGTGGTTTCGTATGTGGATTAATCCCCCTTTTATTAGCTTTTTTTACTAAGCTTAAATTTAACTTGCCTATCATCATTTCCTACTTAGTTTTTTTATTTTGCTCACAGTACCTGGGTTCAATTGTAGGTTGGTATGGATTAGGATGGTGGGATACATTTTTACACTTAATAAGTGGAGCGATCCTCGCTTTTGCAGGGATCGCTTTATATGAACGATTAATACATCGAAATGCAGGAGAGTATATATCAGCATGGTTTGTTTTTCTATTTACCTTTTCTTTTGCTGCACTTGGAGGCGTCATATGGGAAATTTACGAATTTAGCTCAGATCAACTTTTCGGAATGACTTTACAGGGCGGTGGAAATAAAGATACGATGATTGATTTAATTGCAGATACTTTAGGAGGCCTTCTTATAGGAGCATGGGCAGGATGGCGCACAAAGATAAAAAAGTCTAATTAAAATTTACTAACTGTCAAATATTCTGTTCATATGGTAAAACTCCTTAATGATTAAGGAGTTTTATTCGTATGATCTCATGATAATTTCAAAATCTTTCTCTAACATACATTTTGATTATAATGATGGGGATATTAACAAACAGATATTTTGTATGAGTAGAATCGCCAAAGGGAATCGATACACTTTAAAAATAATTTAATGGATGTGTAATAGATGTCAGTGGCTACAACAGGAAAGAGAAAAGAAAAAATTTATATCATCAGTGCACTTGCATTACTTTTTCTTTATTTTCTCCCTATGTATGCATTAGGAGAAGACGCTCACATACGTGTTCATGATAATTTAGATTCTAATATTGCTTGGTATAAGGTGCTGGCTGAAAGTGGTCAGATATTTGGAGGCCTTCACTCTATGATTCCTCAAATTATCAATGGATTGCCTCGTGATGCATTCGGGACAGCATTCAGTGGGATTGTTTGGCTTCACGCTCTCTTTCCTTCTATGACTGCTTATGCTTTAAGTCAAACGATTACTCGGTTAGTTGCTTTTGGTGGAATGTATTTACTATTGAAAAAGCACTTTATTAAACACAAAGATGCTCACTTTGTTCGTGTTGGTGTATCACTTGCATTTGCACTTACTCCATTTTGGCCTTCAGGCATGTTAAGTACATTGGGTTACCCTCTTGCTTTATGGGCATTTTTGAATATCCGTTCTGGAGAATTTTCATGGAAAGAATGGGTAGCTCTTTTCCTTTTACCCTTTTATTCAAGCTTTGTACTTGGTTTTTTCTTCTTTTTGGTGGCGATTTCTTTTTTATGGATTTATGACTTGATTAGAAAGAAAAGATGGAATTGGCCATTTCTATTTAGCCTTATTTTTATGACTTCCCTTTATCTTTTAATTGAGTATCGCCTTGTCTATTCAATGGTTCTTTCAGAACAGCCAAATCACAGGATGGAATTTATATCTTCGCGACATGATTTTTGGCATTCCATGCGCCTTTCCCTTAAAAACTTTCTCATAGGGCATACACATGTTATGACTGTTCATACGCATGTTATTCTTCCAATATTATTTCTGACACTTATTTTATTAGCTGTTAAGAAGAAGATAAAACATAATAAACTATTCATTTTTTTATTTCTTTTAAATGTTGCTTTATCAATATGGTACGCTTTTTGGTTTAATAATTTATGGATTCCTCTCAAAGAAAAGATCAGCTTTCTAAATACATTCAACTTTGCGAGGTTCCATTTCTTACGAATTATTGTTATTTACCTTAGTTTCGCACTAGCCTGTTACATTCTATGGTCACTAGGAAAGTTTTGGAGGCAACTAGCTACTATAGCGATTATAAGTCAGGTTATAACCCTACTTCTGTTTAACGAAGAACTTCTTTATGGCCATTACTTTCACTCTCCTTCTTTTAAGGAATTTTATGCTACAGAACAATTCAAGGATATAAAAGAATACATAGGGGATCCTCAGGATTCGTATCGCGTAGCAAGTATTGGACTCCATCCAGCTATTTCACAATACAACGGGTTCTACACACTAGATACGTATAACAATGTATATCCCCTTGAATACAAGTACAAATTTCGAAAGATAATAGCAAAAGAGTTAGAAAAAAATAAGCAATTAAGAAAATATTATGATGAATGGGGAAGTCGCTGTTACATCTTTGTCAATGAACTCGGTAAAACATACGAGTTCACAAAAGATCAAAATATAAAAGTACATCATTTGCAGCTAAACACAAATCAATTTAAAGAAATGGGTGGTCGTTATATCTTTTCATCGGTCCCTATTTTGAACGCGAAAGATAATAACCTTGCGCTCTTGAAAGAATTTAATCATAAAGAATCTGTGTGGAAGATTTACTTGTATCAAGTAATGTAGGAGGGATAAAAATTGAAGCCAAAGCTGCCCTTAGTAACCATAGTGGTTCCATGTTATAACGAACAAGAAGTATTAAAAGACACCATTATGCAACTCTCCTCTGTTTTAGATGATCTAAGAAAAGAAGAGTTAATTTCAGCTCATAGCAAGATATTATTTGTAGATGACGGTAGTAAAGACAGGACATGGTCATTAATTGCGATGGAGAGCACCATTAATAGCTATGTAACAGGACTAAAGCTGTCATGCAATGTAGGGCATCAGAAAGCACTTCTCGCTGGACTAGAGAAAGCTAAATCTAAATCGGACTGTGTCGTTTCGATTGATGCTGATCTGCAAGATGATGTTTCTGTTATTCGAAGTTTCCTCTTAAAGTATCATGAGGGGGATGAAATTGTATATGGTGTACGCGATAGTAGAGAAACAGATACTTTTTTCAAACGAAATACTGCTTTATGTTTTTATCGCCTTATGCAAAAGTTGAATATCAACCTTATTTATAACCATGCAGATTATCGTTTAATGAGCAAGCGAGCGATTGAAGAACTTTCACGTTATAAAGAAGCAGATTTGTTTTTAAGAGGAATTGTCCCCTTAATTGGATTTAAATCCTCAAACGTGACATATAATCGAAAAGAGCGTCTAGCCGGGGAAACCAAATATCCTTTGAAAAAAATGGTCTCTTTCGCCTTTAATGGTCTCACCTCATTTAGTGTGGTTCCAATCCGAGCCTTTACTCTTTTAGGGTGCTTATTATTTTTTATAAGTGTGATAACAGGTGGTTATGCGTTTATTCAAAAGTTATTAGGTAACACGAGTATAGGCTGGACCTCTTTAATTATTTCTATTTGGCTGTTAGGTGCCATACAGTTAATAAGTATAGGAGTAGTAGGAGAATATATTGGAAAGATATTTTTAGAAGTAAAAAAGAGGCCTCCTTATGCGGTTGATATTGACTTATATACAGAAAGATTAGGGGTGTCAACGCTCGCAGAAGAAAGCTTATTAACTAAAGAAGAGTTCAACTAAATCAGCTCTTCTTATAATAAAGTGTATAGATCATATATACCCAATCCACTTCTTTCTTTTTTATAAATATTTTTTATTTTTACATGACAATTTGATACTATGGATTTTTAGTTTCATTCTAGCCTTTGTTTTGGCACTTATTAGACACTTTTAAAAATTATTCAAATGAATAATTTGCATCAATCTAATACAAACAAGCATATCTACAAAGATATGCTTGTTTAATTATGTAATGAAGTTTTTACTTGTTAATAAAAAAATCAAAGTATAACTCTTTTACTGCATCTTACATGTTTCCTTTAGAATACATTAATCATTTATTTTTTTATGGTTTAAAAACCCAAAACCTAGTACCAATATAGTTTAATGCAACGCTAACAATCGTTACTAAAACCTTACTGTAAGGAAGTGATATATTAAATCTATAATGAAACAAAGTTAATAAGAAAGATGTAACAATTAAAGTAAAAACATTTAGGGCAGTAAACTTGAGAATTTCATACTTCCCCCTTTTATCTTGTTGTTGAAACGTCCATGTTCTATTTAAAAGATAACTATTTACTACACCACACCCATAAGATACGCATTGAGCTATTATATAATATACGCCTACATAAGATAAGAAAGAAAAAACGAAAAAATCAATAGCTGTATTTAATCCCCCCACGATACAAAATTTTAAGTAGTGAATGCTTTCTTCATTGGCAACTTTCAAATTAAAGAGACCTCCCTTACTTTAAATTTATATAAAGTTTTAACCTTAACTTATTTCTATAGTGCATACTAACTCCAAAAAAAGGCTTTAATTTAGTTTATAGAATTTAATTAACCTTCTTCTTTTGTGCAATAATTCCAATGAAAAAGTGCATTAAGCCTGTTTAGGTTAACGCACTCTATAGCCACATATGAACTACAAAAATTTCCTTTTTTTACAGAGCACGAACATGCTTTTAAAGGCAAACACTTTAGCTCTTTTTGATGAAAAAAGATAATTTATGATACATGCTTTTCATAAGAGGATGAAACATAATAATGCCTAATAGAAATCGGGTCTATGTCTGTACATTGTTCTTAATTATGTTTTAAGCTGATGTTTTCTTTAATGACTTATTGCTTGGTGCAAACCAACCGAATAGAGCTATGCCAACTAATACTCCATAGAAGATTAGTGTCCAGATAGTACTATGTGGAAAATGCGGGTCTAGGACACCTATATCCTTATGAGCAAGAGTAATAACAGCAAGTTTTACACCTACCCAAGCAACGATAGCATAGGCTGTGGTTTCTAAGGCAGGTCGCTTTTCAAGGAGTTGCACAAACCAGGTCGCTGCAAACTTAATCAAGATAAGTCCCGCAATCCCTCCAAGAACCACAACTGCAAACTGTCCACCATCCATACCACCGATGTCACCAAGTTCAGAATCTGGAAGACCAAGGGCTAGAGCGACCGCAGCTAAAATTGAGTCCACTGCAAAAGCGAGGTCAGCTAACGCAATTTTCCCTACTGTAGGACAGAAACCTTTTACAGCAGACTTCTTTACATCATCGTTATGAATATTCTCATTATCTTTCCCAAACCGGGCCTTAATCACATGCTTTAAACCTAAATACAGAAGGTAAGCTGCTCCTACTGCCTGTATCCACCAGACGTTGGCAATAAATGAAATGGCAAAAAGAGCTGCAAACCGAAAAATGAAGGCCATAAGAATTCCGTAATTAATTGCTCTTTTTTTCTGATTGTCTGGTAAATGTTTGGCTATCACTGCTAGTACAAGAGCATTGTCAGCTGATAATAATCCTTCTAAGCCGATTAGGATTAGCAATGCCCAAGCGTATTCGAGCCAGATAGATTCCATTCACCTTCCTCCTTTCTAAAGCGAAACCTGTTAACTAAAGGTTTTTTCTACAATAGAATGACCATATATGCCAGAGACAATCCTAGAGAATAGGACTTTCATTATTTTAACACTACTCCTCTGTAGACGAGTGGTTAAAATCTCAACCAAAAACCAGGTTCTTGAATTTTTGTATAGAGCTTTAGGAATTTATCATTTACGTGTTGGAGCATAACAATTTTTTGTTTTTCGGTTCATTATTTTTAGAGAACGAAAAATTTTCTCAACGGCAATACTTGTCAAACTACCAACAAAGAGGCTTCGGATAATATCAGAGGGATAATGATGCCCTACCCAAACCCTTGAGAATCCTGTTAATAAGGACAATCCCCACATAACTACCCCAATGACACGTTTATGTAGAAAAATAGAAGTGGATACAGCAGTTGTAAGCAACGTATGTTTACTTAAGAATGCGGAGTTCATTTTGGAAGGAATAAGGATGCCGACACGGCGCTTCATAAATGGACGAGGCTTAAAATAAAAACATTGAATTAACATGTTAATCAGCAACGTAAAAGTTGCAGATATGGCGGCATATACAGTCACTTTTCTTTGTGAATAGCCTCGAAACCACATCAACATTAATACAAAAGCGAATAGATAACGTATCTTATTTGAAATCAATATCATCAGCATATCTAATACAGAATAGCGACCAGCCAGTTGATTAATTCTCCTGAATATTTTATAATCCATCCTGATTTTCTCCTTCAATTTTAGATAGACAGATTCTTCTCCCTTAATGAAGAATCCATTACATGATCAATAATCCCATGATAGCAAAAATGGAATCAAAAATAACTATTAAGTCATTTTGTATAATGGAGAGAGAAGTATATATGAAACCTCCTTAATCTATAAGGAGGCCTCTCTTTTTAAAACATAAAAAATTGCTTTGTTATATCTCATCATTTTTATTTAACGATTGTTAGGGAATACTCTTCGAACAGTTTCAGTAAAGTCTTCAAATAGACCATTTCTTGTCGCATCTTCATTAATTCGATTTCCGTAATCCTCCATACGATTTACAAAATCAGGATCGGATGATACATACACATTTCGAATATCCTTATCTGTAGCTTTTACTTGATCTGAAATCTTCTTTTTTAAAGGGTCGGTTACTTCACCGTTTTCTCCATTCTTTAAAACAACAGCCACGTATGCATTTCGGTTTGTAACGATCACATTTGCAGTGTCTATTTCATTTAATTTAGAAATACGATCCGCAGCTTTATCAGCTACCTCTAATTGTGTCTGATTATTATTATCTACATTATTATTTTGGACGCGGTCTGGTTGAAATCCCACGTCTCGTAGATCATTGTTGTCACGAGTATTTTGAGCTTTTTGTTCAGACGGTTCTTCAGTTGGATCAGGCTCAGCTTCATCTTTTTTATCATTACAACCAAAAAGAAAGCCTACTGATAAAATAGCTGATAAGAGTCCTAGTACATATTTTTTTGTCTTCATTCCTTTTTCACTCCTTCTACTAGTCATATATGTATTAAGGTTTACATTGTTTTTTAAATAATCACAGGAAATAATTTGAAAATCCAATTGATGATAGCATCATTTTCCCAGTATATATATGAAGCATCGGCAAAAAATAAAGATGTTGGAAGAGAGCTTTCTTTCAAACACTTATCAAAGAGGGATTTGCATAATGAATAATGTACAGCAGCTAACTTCTTTATTTAATGTTAATGGCCTATCTGGGAAGAAAAATAATAACAGAGGCACGCTACTGTCACTTTTAAGCATAGGAATTGGGACTTTAGTGATTTTGATAATAAGAGGAAATGGAAATAAAACAGGGGCACCAACTATGCAAACAATGATCAGTAGAAACCAGATGAAAAACGGTTTATCCAAGCGATAAAAACTGTATTTACAATAGTATGTTCTGTATAGCAATTGAGTTACGGTTGATTATTAAAGGCTTTATGTAGTTTTTACTACATAAAGCCTTTAATAATCACAAAAAATAAACACTAATAACTTAATTACATAGAAGTAGAATGAACATGTTTTATTTACGATAGACGAGAACAAACACCCTTAGCTAACACATTGTTATTACTCACATAGATTTGAAGGTGCTGACATGAGAATTTTAGTTAGATTCAAGTTATCTATAATTATGGCGCTAATATTACTTAGTAGCTTCGTTATGATTTCCATATTAGTTAAACTAGAAAAACTAGATAAATTTGACCAGTGGTTATTATCTAACGTTCATAAAAATCACTTCTCTTTCTTAACAAAGGTAATGAAATTTCTTGATTTTATTGGATCAACCTACTTTATCATTGGGTTATCGTTGTTGGTGTTATTTTACCTGTATTTTATGATGAAAGATCGTCTTATGTCTGTTTTATTTATTGTTACCATGCTAGGAGAGCGATTACTTGGAGAAGGCTTAAAACCCCTATTAAGTCGTTCACGACCAAACGGTCAGCACTTAATAGAGGTCGATGGACACAGCTTTCCGAGCCAGCATGCTATGAACACTTTTGTCCTCTACGGATTCCTGTTATTCATCCTGTGGAGGCATGTGAAAAATAAAAAAATGAAAGTTCTATTGACTTTAATAGTAATCACTATAATTTTATTCATGGGATTAAGTCGTATATACCTAGGCGTGCATCATCCAAGTGATGTTATTGGTGGATACCTTATTAGTGGATTTTGGCTTACAATGGTTATTCTATATGCAAGGTATTATGAAGAAAAGAACAAGCTCAGAGACAGTTAGGTTCTCTTCCTTTTTTAACAGGCTTATTGGATCTTGATGTTCTATAAGGAGCATTTAAAACTAAAAAGTCTTACGTTTTTAAAAGTACAGACTATAGTTTTTTGCTCCATTAGGACATATTAAACGTTATCTTTATGAAAGAAGCTACAGAAGCAGGCTTAAGCAGGCTTTTTCAGGGATACTACTACTACTTTCTATGTGGTAACCTCATATCATTAGCAAACTACTGAAGAGTAGGTTGCTTGATCAGTAAACACTTTTTCTGTTTTTTAGTTGTATATCATATACGAAGTTAGTTAGTATAAGCACTTAAAAATAAAGCCTCTATATGATAAATAGGGGCTTTATTTCTTTCTTAGCAATAAAACTATAAAATAAGCCAGCATGAAAGACAAAATAGCTGCAATGATTATTTTCAGATACGAAAACTCCAGAGCAAATGGTTCAGGTACTTCTGGATTTAACCGAAGAATAGACCACCATTGTCCATTTGTACCTTCTAACAACGTTACAAGTGCCCATAGAGTAAACAGAAAAACAAACCACAAAAGAAAGATGACATATTCAGAGGTTTTTTTGCTCATTTATAAATAAATCCTTTCTCTAATATAAGTCCCATTCTAGAGAATTATTGTGTTCTTTTTCTTAAAAGATATACACTATAAATTAGTAGCGAAACTAATAAAGCGACCTACATAACGTATTAAAAAATGAATGACATTGGTCACTTGGCTTCCTTCTTAAAATAACACTCTCTCCATTTCACTAAAAAATGTTACAAAAAATTAGGTATGATACAATTTTAAAATTACATGATCAACATCATAGGAAATGACCTCCGAATTTAATATAAATTTATATTCTTCTTAATTGGTGGTGTTATTTGTCTCAGTATTTTAATATTTTCTATTTACACTGATCTTAATCATAATTCCAGCTATAATCCTGCACGTATAGAAAAAAACTTTGAAAAGAATCTATAGTTCCCTTTATTATTCTCTTCTACACAAATTATTTAGGCCGAACAACTTATAAAAAATAATTTATACTCTAATCTTATATAAACGGATATTTAATAGTATTTTGAGCAAACTACTCAAGATGCCGTAAGGCATCCAATAATCCGACACGAATCTCTTCTCCAAGAGCAGAAAAACTCCCCTTGTGCAGTGGGGAGTTTTTCTGTTTTTTAGACTGTATAGAGTATTCATTTTTAGTTAACATAATCACTCTTTCCGGAACACAACCCAAAAAAGAACCCTTGTCGCAGAACGGTTCCGCCGAGGGTTCTTTTTCCGGAGTATGCAGCTTTTTATACATCCTTGATGTGACTACGTTTTCTCGATACCCAAGTGGAGGGTAAATGTATAAAAAGTGCACCTTTTATACATATGCTCGTTCCTATAAAAATAATCTTTTTTAAAAAAATTAAAATATTATTCTCCCTTATGTTAGTTTATGGAATAAATTATGTTGTAACAAAAACCCAATTTATGTTAATATGCTATTTGTTATTACATATTTACTAGTTTTTAGGGGGAAATTCAATGAACAGCAAGAAAAAGAAACTCATCACAGCAGCTGTAGCAGGGGTTATGATATTCGGTGTTGCCTCTCAGCTGCCATTACAAGCAAAAGCAGCTACTGAGATAGAAGAATCAGAATTACCTACATTATCAGATGAAGAAATTAAGGAGCTTGTTCAACTTCAAAATGAGCTTCAATCAGCAGGCATCACTACAAGCGATATTGTAAAGGGAATTCAAAGAGAATTACCAAAAGATTCGTCGTCGGGCGAAATGACGACGATGGGCGTTAAATCACAAGCTGCCAAAGTTGCCGCAAAAGCAATGATTAAAAAATTAGGCCGTTATGGAAAAGTAGCTTGGGACAGAACAGTTAGTTCCTACATAAACAAGCTACCTATTTCAAGCACATCAAAAAAACTTCTTAAAGGTTATTTAAAATATGAAGTTGTTATGAAAACATTAAATGTTGTAATTGGATTCTCTGGAACAATTACAGCAGGGATTTCAAATCAGTTGCAAAAAACAGGCGTTCCAAAATGGTTATCGGATATGGTGGCTCGTGCCTTAGTAACATTACTTCTGTGATGTAAAATAAATAATCACTTCTATTGTCATATGAAACAAGTCTTCTATGAATATTTTGGAAGTTTGATATAATGGACACCTAGAGGTTTACATAAAGTAGGTGAAATATGTATGGGAAAAAGACCTTGGTATCGGTCTGATGGATTTTTTACTCTTCTTTGCATTCTAGTACCACCAATTGGTTATATCGTTGTCTTAGCTAACAAAAAGCGCTTAAAGCACGATAATTGGGTAGGACTTTTAACTGTAGCAACTATCACAATGGCCCTTTGGTTAATTAAATTTTTGCCAGGTCAATGGGGTACCATTCTTTTCCTAACTGCAGCAGGAATATATGGATATCACAAGTTACTTAGGAAACTTAAAAAAGATGAATAAATGTTAATTCTATATAAAAAGGTATGCTGATAGAGGCATACTTTTTTATATAGAATTAAATGTTTTACTCAAAATAAGTACTAAATAAATGGTTTATCTACTCTCTTTTATAAAGAAGTTAATTATTAATATTATTTTTTACCAGAAAGTAATTTTTTTGAAAAAATACATCTTAGTATTAAAAAAGTATCATTATCAGAATAACTTTTTGATTAAGATATAGGTTTTTAATCCCGCATGTATATGAATCTAGAAAACTGACCACACTAATAATATATTCCCTCTATTCCATCGTTAAACTTGAAAATCCTTTGCTATTGGAGCAAAGGATTCTTTTTTTATAATAAAGTTCGTAAAAGTATACCTTAACGAACGTTTTTGAGGGAATAATAGTTTAGGAATAAATAAGAACCCAATTTCTCTAATTGAATACAGAGAAATTGGGCTTTTTAGTATTGGAATTTCCTTAACGTTGTAAATCTGCATTTTCCTGACGTTACCCCTTATTGAGTAGAGCGTACTAAATTAATAAACTTCTTAATTCCTTCCGAGGTTTGTTCTTCATTAGCATAGGAATAGCTTAACCGAAGCCATGAGGATGGCTCTTTTAAGGGGTCACATATTTGGCCGGGAACAAAGGAAATGGATTGTTCAAGACTCTTGACCAATAAATCTTCTGTTGACAGGCAGTCTGGGAGCTGTACCCATAAATTCAAACCACCATTTGGGCTAGTCCATCGCCAATCGGTTACGGACAGTTCTTCCTCCATGATTTCCTTTCGTATTTGTAGCGCAATTCGTAGCTTCTCAACGTGTTGCTGCAGCCTTGGAGATGAAAAGTAATGCAGGAAAATCTTTTGATTCAAAAGTGGTGATCCATTATCCGCCAATGATTTTACTGCTAGCAATGATTTCACCAAGGAATACTGATAGTTCATCATGACAGCTATTCGCAACCCTGGTGATATATATTTGCAAAAGCTTTTGATATAAATCACCATGCCGGAGGTATCATAGGTATACATGGGCGGCGGAGGCTCCTGAGCAAAAAAGATGTCGTTGTACACATCGTCTTCTATTAACAAACAACGGTAGTGCTCGGCTAACTGGACTAATTGCTTTCTTTGAGCCGATGGGACCGTGTATCCGGTTGGATTATGGAAGGTTGGATTCATATAAAACAGACGAGGTTTGTGTGTTTTCATGATACATTCAATCTGCTCTAAATCATATCCGTACGGATGAATATCGACGGTGACAATATTGGCTCCTTGTGCTCGGAAAATATCAATGGCAGAACTATAGCTTGGCCTCTCCAAGAGGATAGTGTCTCTTGATTTTATAAATGCCTGGGCAATCAGATGAATGGCTTGCTGGGAACCGGTCGTAATTAAAAGCTGATCTGGATGTGTAATCGTTTTATACTTCCGATTAAAATGGTCAGAAAGTGATTGACGCAGTTCATGATCGCCTTGAACGCTGGAGTAGGTGGAGAGAACCTTTGGGTAGAGATCAAAAACTTTTTTCACATAGTCGGATATGAAGCGATTTGGTAAAAGATTAGGGTCAATTAATGCCTGCGAAAATTGATAGGAAACAGGTACCTGATGGATTTCCGATAAATGATTTTTTTGTACATATGCAGAAACAATCAGATTATCCAGACTTTCTAATTTATTAATTTTACGGGATTGGACATAATAGCCGGATTTATCTTTGACATAGACTCTATTTTCCTGTCTAAGAAGCTGGTAGGCCTTTAATACAGTTAAGCGATGAACCTTCATTTTAGCAGCTAAATTTCTAATTGAAGGGAGCTTTTCATTTTCATTCCATTCATTGAGTTCGATTCGGTGTAGTACATAATCGTATACTTGTTTATATAAATAATCTCTATTCATTTCTTTCCCTCCCAATCCCTTTGATTTTAGCATGTTTCTTTTTGATCTGGTCTAATGAAGTTCATCTGTTCTATTAACCTTCACCTATAATGGAGCAAAGAGGAGGAATTGATATGGATTTTTATATCGTAGATGTCTTTGCTGAAAAAAAATATCAGGGAAATCAGCTTGCTGTTCTAGTGCCAGACCATCATCTCACAGCGAAGGAGATGCAGCAGATTGCCAAAGAAATTCATTTTTCGGAAACGAGCTTCATCATGTCCAATAAACAGGAAAATGGTGGGTATGATGTTCGAATCTTCACCCCAGATGAGGAGGTGCCCTTCGCGGGACATCCTACCTTGGGCACAGCGTATATCATCAACCAAATTATAGAAAAAGGAAACGCCTCAACAGTCATCTTAAATCTGCCTGTTGGACAGATCCCAGTTGTTTTCAACGGTGACATTCTCACCATGAGTCAAAACGAACCTGCCTTCGGCATGAAGATAGACCAGCTCGAATTTGTCGCAAGGGTGCTCAATATACAGGTGGAGGACATACGGACGGATTTTCCAATCCAGCTGGTCTCCACAGGACTGCCCTGCATCATTGTTCCACTGAAAGCAGCCGACGTGGTACAACGATGCAGCATCGATCCTGTACAGTTTAAACGTTTTCTGGAAACTTATTATAAATGTAACCTGCTTGTTTTTTCTGAGGAGGAGAGCAGGGGCCCAAACTGCCTTCATGTGCGGGTATTCTTAAGCGATACGGGCTTTTATGAGGATCCTGCGACAGGTAGCGCAAATGGCAATTTGGCGGGTTACCTTCTGAAACATCGGTTCTTCGATAAAGACAAACTCGATATTCGTGGCAATCAGGGCTATGAGATGGGACGTCCCTCAAATGTGAATATTACCGCCAAATTAAAAAATGGAACATATGATATCCAAATTGGCGGGAAGGTGCAACTAGTCGCAAAGGGAGACTGGTTATCGAGTGACTGAGAGGGACACTGGAACAGGTCTCTCATTCTACCGTATATTTACGTTTTATAGGGGAAACTGTATTTTCCCGCGTCCCATCGATATACTGATGCTTAATGGTTTCTGATGCAAAAGCCGTTCGATAACTTTGTCTTTTTTCCGGCGTGGGATTTTCCCAGTATTCTTCTCTAGTCGCCCATTTTGATCCCAAACCTTCTCGATAAATGTTTCCGTTTTGGCTAATAATTGCTGTTACACGCTCTGGATTATGCATAGCTAAACGAAAACCAATAGGAGCACCATAATCAAAAACGTATAGAGCATACTTATCAAGTTCTAATTTATTAACGAAAGCTTCAATTACCTCAGTAATATGATCAAATGTATAGTCGAATTCTTTTCGATCAGGCGAAGTTGTATTTCCAAAGCCAGGATAATCAGGAGCAATTACATAATAATCTTTTTCTAGAACCGGAATAAGATCTCGGAACATGTGGCTTGCAGATGGAAAGCCATGTAGCAATAAGATGGTTGGTTTATCTGGATTCCCTGCCTTCCTATAAAATATATTCAGACCTTTCACTTCTAAAGTATGATATGTTACCATACAAACTCTCCTCTCCTAATTACCAAACGTTAAAGTGACTAAACCCTCTTCTAAACAACTATCATCAATAAAGACTTTATTTTTAGCTAAAGTTACCGACTGTTTTCTCCAAATATTTCTTAATCAATACCTATACTTTATAATAGATTTGCCTATCATGTATAATTCAATACTGAGATAGGGGGTATCTCTAAAAGAGATATCCACTTAAGTTAGGAGGCAATATGAATATTCAATTGCTTCACGTCTTTTTGTTGAAAAAGCTATCATATCAAGTTTTTTCTTAAAAAATGATATGATAGCTTTTATTTATTAAACCTTTAGTTATCAAAATGACGCAAACAAAGATATATGAACAAAGCAATGCTTTATATTGTTCTTTCTCTTTCTACTACTTCCTTCTCAACTACATGCTTTCAATACTTATTAGACACATAAAAGTTAAATTTCTTCATTCTGTATATTTTCTGTATTTACAATCTTAACAGGCTTATTATCAAATCGAATCCCGGATAATAAAAAGAGAGCACCAATTAATACAACAATTGCAGCCCCAATTAAAGCAGAGTTGTAATTATGACTAGCAGATGCAAAGTGGCCAGCAAGCAAGGGCCCTATCATTTGACCAGCAGCATAAATAGCTGTGAGGTAACCAATGATACGACTGCTATTCTTTGGATTAATTCGGCTTGCTAATGTTGTAGCAAGTGTTGTAATTCCCATAAATGTTGCTCCAAACAATAGTGCACTTACAATTAAACCTATTTTAGTCATTAATAATACCGGAACTACAATGCCAAACGCTTGTAATAGCATGGTAACAACTAAGCATTTCACAAACCCCATTTTTTTGGCAAGTGAAGACCAGATAATACAAGATGGAATCGCAGCTAAACCGACAATCATCCATATAAAGGTTGCATCGCCATTAAAATTTGGTATTTGTCCTGCAATAGATATAATAAAGGTACCAGTTACAATATACCCTAGACCCTCTAGGCCATAGGCTATAATCAACCAAGGAATCCATTTCGTTGGAGGGCCATGAGCAGGTATCTCCTTCTTCTTATTCTGAGTAGAACTAGAGGTCTCATCTTTCAACCAAATCCATACTAGGAAAGTTAGTATAATACTTAGAATAGAGAGCCCAATCCATGCTCCTTCCCATTTAAAATAATGATTTAAAATAGGGATAGTGATTCCAGTAAGAAAAATCCCTACTCCAACTCCTCCATAGAAAAGCCCAGACCAATTTGTTTTTTCCTTTTCAGCAAGTTTCTCTAATACAATACTTGAAGCTAACACAAGTACAAATGCACTAGAAAAACCAGACACAAAGCGAAAGATATACCATGCTGAATACATTTGAAATAACCCCATACCTGCAGTGGTAATTACACTAAGGATTAGACTCAATTTCAAAAACGTTTTTCTACGTTGTTTTAAAGGAAGGATACCCACTAAAACAGCTCCGACTAGGTATCCTGCGTAGTTGCTTGTAGCAAGATACCCGGCAACTTTATTTGAAAATGACATGTCACTTTGCATAAGAGGTAGAATAGGCGTATAGGAAAACCTTGCAATGCCCATTGCAATAACTAACGATAATATTCCACCAACTAAAATTTTAATCAAGATCTCATCTCCTTAAAAAATGTTACTACTTCAGCATATCTCTATTTTGATATATAATAAAATACATAAAATAGATAACAGGTATCTTTAAAACAGATATCAAAATCCATCGAAGTTTGTATCTCTGGCTTCTCAATGAGTCTGCTAGCACGTTCATAATTTTTTAAGTCTATAGAGCTCTCTGTACTACTATATTTACACATGTGTAAAAGCCCTTTGCTTAATAAGAGCAAAGGGCTTTTTATTAAATAAAATGTGATAAATTCAATTACTATGGCGGGGTTTATTCCATATACGTACACACTTTCTAATTATGAATCCACGCTATAGTTGTGTGGAAACCTTTATCCATATAACGAGGATGAAAGTCCCTTCTCCTCCTCTAGGATATTATAGAGGACTAATCCTCTCCTCTTGAAACATTTCTACAAATTTAATAAGAGGCGTAGAGAAAGTGGCATCAGTACGATAAATAAAAAGCGTGTCGACTAGCGAAAATTTTTCTGGAATAGGATAATGAGTAACCTCCTCTAGATAGCTGTATCTTTGTACAATAGACAGAGGTAGTAAAGTAACTCCCAGTCCAGCTGCTATACATCCCATAAGGGCATCCAAGGAACCAAACTCCATAACTTTAGAAGGTATCACCCCTTCTTCATGTAACCAATGCTTTAACTTCTCACGATAAAAACAACCTTTGTGTAAAACTAACAGTGTCAAATCATCAACTTTATGAGATTTTAAAGATTGAGAAAGTAACGAATTTCCTACCAATACTAATTCTTCACTGAACACCTTCTTTGTAATAAGGTCAGGATGAGATAGAGGTCCAGAGACAAATGCACCGTCTAATTCATAATTTAACACTGCTTCAATATGCTGACTGGTAGGCCCTGTTTTTAAGTTTAGGTCTACTTGCGGATAAGCAGAATGATACCTAGAAAGAAACCTAGGCAAATGAACGGCAGCCGTTGTCTCCATTGATCCGATACCTAATGGACCCTGAGGGTCTTCTTGGTCCTTCATTACTTCTTTTGTTTCATCTAAAAGACGAAAAATTTTATTAGCATAAGTTACTAATACTTCTCCTTTTGCTGTTAGTGTAACCCCTTTGTTATGTCGATAAAATAAGACCGTTTGCAGGCTGTTTTCTAACTGTTGCATCCGAGTCGTAATATTAGACTGTGCATAATTTAGCTCTTTTGCAGCTTTTGAGAAACTCCCATATTCGGCAACTGCCTTAAAAATACGCAAAGATTGAATATCCATGTTTCTTCACACCTAATTTCTCTTTGCCATCTGTTAAAACGATGGCAAATATCTTTATTTTGAATTATACCATATGGAGAAGAGCGTATATGATAAATATGGAGCATCTTTTATGAGGATTATAAAGTGCAATTATATTTTTATGAGTCTCACATGTGCTCTTAATAAAAATGAATTAACTACCAGACCACATCATTTATTTAAATCTTAATACAACTCGTGTAGTCTACTTCATAACCTGGGGGAGAAAAATGAATTTAGATAATCGTGTTTGTGAAATTTTAGATATTAAGGTACCCATTATACAGGCTGGTATGGCGGGAGATAAAATTACAACAGTAGATCTCATTGTAAACGTATGTGAGGCAGGTGGGCTTGGAACATTAGGTGCTGCTTATATGCATCCAGAGGATATCCGACAAGCTGTGAGAGAGATTCGAAAATATACTAAAAGGCCCTTTGCTGTTAATCTTTTTGCTACTGAAATGGCAGATAATACGGGTGGGTTAGAAGAGGTTCAGCAATTATTAGATACGATGCGAGGCGTTTTATCTATTAAGCGTGTTGAACAAGAAGTCAAAACTAAAAATTTATTTAAAGAGCAGTTTAAAGTATTGGTAGAAGAACAAGTACCTATCGTAAGCACAGCTTTTGGTGTTCTTCCACCTTATGCGATGAAAATAGCAAAAGAAAATGACATAAAAGTTATGACAATGGTTACAACAGTCAAAGAAGCCCTAACTGCACAAGAACAGGGGACGGATGTGATTATAGCTCAAGGAAGTGAAGCAGGTGGTCATCGAGGAACATTTGATGTAAATGAGCATCCTTACGGAGCTAATATTGGGCTGTTCTCACTTGTACCTCAAATAGTGGATCAAGTGGATGTTCCCGTCATTGCCACCGGTGGAATTATGGATGGAAGAGGATTAATCGCAGCTTTAGCTTTGGGCGCGAGTGGTGTACAAATGGGAACTGCTTTTTTAGCGACACAAGAATCTGGAGCACATCCTTGTTATAAAGAGGCTCTTCACGAAAGTAATGAAGAAAGCACGGTTCTCACTAAACATTTCTCAGGTCGTCCCGCGCGAGGAATAGCAAACACTTTTATTAAGGAGTTTGAAACTTCTAAGATTCAACCTCTATGTTTTCCTACACAAAATACAATTACGGGAGATATTCGAAAAGCTGCAGCTAAGTTAGGTAATAGAGAGTATATGTCTTTATGGTGCGGTCAAAGTACAAGGCTATTAAAAAGAGATAAAACAGCAGCTGATCTAGTGAAAGCTACTATGCAACAAGCAGAAAACATTCTAAAAACACTTACTTATAGTTAAATCAGCAAATGAGCCTCTTTCTACAGTACTTACCTATTGAATCTATAGAGTTGGGCTTTTCCTATTCAATCATTTACTCTAAAGATATAATAAATGATGTGAAAAAATATTTGAATTGTAAGGTGAACAACATGAGAATTGGTTTTTTTGATTCTGGAATTGGCGGAATATCAGTATTAAATGAAGCAATAAAACATTTTCCGAAAGAAGATTTTTTATACTATGCTGATACACGCAATGTTCCGTATGGAACCAAGACAAAAGAAGAAGTAAATAAACATGTCCAAACTGCAGTGGAAGATATTCTTAAACAAGAGGTTAAAGCACTTGTTATTGCTTGCAATACAGCTACTAGCATCTCTATTAACGAATTAAGGACTACTTACGATATTCCAATCATCGGAATGGAGCCTGCCGCAAAGCCTGCTATTAAATTAAGTAGTTCAATGGATAAAAGAGTGCTTGTTTTTGCTACAGACTTAACATTAAAAGAATTGAAATATAAAAAGTTAATTACTAAAATTGATAAGGATTCAATCGTTGACCCATTACCTCTTCCAGAATTAGTTGAATTCTGTGAAGATCTAAACTTTAATTGGGATGAATTAAGTACGTATTTTAGAACAAAGCTAGAAGGATTTGATTTAAATCAATATGGTACGGTTGTATTAGGTTGCACTCATTTCCCTTATTACAAGCCTGTATTAAAAGATTTGCTTCCCTCTCATATTCAACTTATTGATGGCAGTAAAGGTACTGTAGAAAGACTGTCTAGTCTCCTAGAAGAAAAAAGTTTACTAAGTACCAATGGAACTAATGATATTTCGTTTCAATGTTCTAGTAACGATAAGAACTATATGATAAAGATGGAAAATGCATTAAATATACTGCAAAATGCATTAAATAAACCAAAAAGAAAGCACCTTAAGTAAAGGTGCTTTCTTTTGCGTTCCTGTAATGGGTATTGCGTTTAGTTTCACTTTTCAACATATCGATAACATAATAAACTAACTCTAAATTTCATTTTATCATTTATATGTTTTGTAGAAAAATAGATCATTTTTCTTTGTTTCATTTGATTTTGCATAGCATTGAACATATCCATTGAGATAATGGCTTCGTGTGTATTACAGTAATGTTCATGTCTTCTTCTTTTGCTTTTTACGCTTTTTACTTGTAACACTTACTGTAGTAGTACGCTCCTGAACTAAGTCTCTAACTTAATGAGGGTTAGCTAAGAGATTAGTTTAATCTTGGAATCATTCCACTTATCACCGGTAATCAAGTGGTTATTCATAGGGGATTTCTAGAAGTTTCGAGCCTTTTTGTATGCCTTTATTTCATAGCTATTTAAAGTAATTATGTAGAATAAAACTACATTTTACCTCAAATTAAAATATATTGTCAATAAAATTTTGTAATGTTTTTAAAAAATGTTATAATAGTCTTACAATTGTTTTTTTAATCA
Organism: Priestia megaterium; assembly: GCF_023824195.1. Lineage (NCBI taxonomy): Bacteria > Bacillati > Bacillota > Bacilli > Caryophanales > Bacillaceae > Priestia > Priestia megaterium. Next base: position 142,550 of record NZ_CP085443.1, on the reverse strand, counting down.
TATTTTGAATTCCACTTTATTTTTATGCAGATAGAATTATGGACACGTTTTTTCAATATCCGTGTTTAAACCGAGGGAAAATTCAAACAGTTGTGTGAGCTTTAAAGGTAAGTTAGTTGAATAAAATTATCAATTTACTATCTAATAGTAACCGAGTTTTTATTCTACAAGGAGGCCTAGAATGATGAATCTAATCAATAAGAAAGTTACACACAAGCATTTTGGTACGGGTAGTATAGTTAAATATAATGATTCTAGTATTGAAATACATTTCGCATCGGAAAATAAAAAGTTTGTTTTCCCCGATGTATTTGGAAAGCACCTAAAACTACATGATAAAAGTGTTGCTGATTCACTTGAACAAATTATACGAAAAAAGGAAATGGAACTAAAAGAGGAAGAATGGAAGAAGGAAGAGGAAAAAAAACTACAACGAAAAAACCAGGAACTTCGCTGGGGACATGAAAAACTTATGAAAAATCATAAACTTCATCCCGAATCACAAATGGTTTTTTGGTGTGACACAGAAGAACAGAATAGTTCTTTTTCAGAGTGGAAGGTTTTTTCAGGCGTAATAAAAAGTGGTAATAACAAGGGGAAGCCAACCAAACCCATCCGCTTACACCAAAATAGCGCTGTCTTGTTAACAGCAATAGATTCCAGCATGCCTGAAAAAGACAGACGTATCTTAGGTGTCTATATGGTGAATGAAGATTTTATCGGTAAGCTTTGTGAAGATGGATATATTCCTGCTCATTCAAAATACAGAATCCAACTCACAGAACAGGAATCGGATCAGATGCTTTTCTGGGAATACTATGTAAATGGAAGATTCCCGGAAAAAATGACATGGAATACAGGTAAATACCGTTATTTTGATAATTCATGGATGGCTCAAATGTTACTTAATATAGTTTCGTTAAAAAGTGACCCAAAGGAACGAGAACAGGCACAACAATTTTTTGAACATTTTTGTAAAATGAATCTGATAACAGCTCAAGAGTTACCAAAGCCTAATGGTGCATTAATGCGCATGTAGACGTTAGCTCAAAGATAATAAGGATGACAGGGGACTGACACATTTTTCCCACCCATCACTAATGGCGAACAGTGCCTGACTCTGTTTGTTAATAAGTGTGTAAGTAAATCAGATCTTCCTGCAGTTATTTTTCTTAGTGTATTTATTAACCAATGGTCCTTTTTTAGAGGCTTACAAACAGCTGATCCAACAACATCTACTTTAATTTTGGTAACAACACCTATTTTAACAGGGTTGTCAAAAACTTAAGAAAATAGTATGGACTAGTATTATGTAACTTGCTAAGATGAATATTTTCTTATATAGTAAGCAAACTACTCAAAAAGCCGAGAGACATCTAACCAATCCTGTAAAATCTTTGTTGTTTAAAAACAGAAAAACTAACCTATAGGACTCAGAGGTTGGTTTTTCTGTTTTTAAAAGGAACCCTTGCGGGAGTTGAATTCCAGGGGAAGCCTTGTTGCTGTTTTATGAAATTTTTATACATCAGTGTGGTTGGTCCTCCTAATGAAAAGCCCGTTGTATCAAAAGCTGCATAAAGATAGAAATTATTCTAGCTTTAACCCTTACTCCTGTAAGGGTTCTTTTTTTATGTGTACAGGAAAAAGACATTATGTTAATTGGATCTATATATTGTATTCATCTCAAGCTTCTTTTTTAATAATAAAATAGTAAAAAGAAGAAATTCCCAAACTGACAAACATAATAGGTAGTACAATCATTGTATGTTCACCTTCTTTTCTATATGGCTTGTTGGGATAGACGTTTCAGCTGCTACTGGGGAGTCAAAAAACACTCTTTTTAATTTTTTATATTCAAAGAAAAGTAAAGCTATACTCATACAGGTTAATAAGGTAGTAACAGAACGAGCTGGTATCTCAAAACAAAAGTCAAGAATAGTAATATTTACTGTGATAGGTAAGTAAATAATGTTCCCCAAAGTTGCTGTCTTTGGAATTACTAATAGTAAGGCTGCTGTTATTTCTCCAAAAGCAATAAAAAGATTATATGTATTCGAATATCCAAAGAAATGCCATGCCAATTGCATTGCTGAGTCCTTTGTCGAATCATATATAAAGTCGCCAGTAGAAAACTGACCTGGATAGATTTTGGCAATTCCGTAAATCAAGAAAGTTAATGCTAAAGACCATCTAAATGTAGTGATAATTGTCATTCTAAGCTTTTTTAGAAATGTACTTTTATTCATTGATTTCCCCACTTTCTGTTTCCGTTTTAATAAACCTATTTTGTATTTCTTTACTAGGAATGAGACAACTTTCTTTTTTCCCAAAGAATCGATATCGATTTTTTGCAATGAAACGGTACACTCTATCTCGGATTTTTCTGGGTATTATCCAAAAGAGAACGAAGAACCTTATAGGTCCAGTAAGCTTATTTATAATATGTAAGATTGCTGTAGATTCAGTATATATTTGATCTTTATTAATTAAGATAATGGAATCTAATTGCTTATTATTCAGATTGTGATTTGTTATCAATGAACATGCTAAATCTGATTGAAGAGACAAAAATTTAAATATGCCTTTAGGATCTCTTTTTATCACAAGTTGAACCCAGTAATTACACACGTTACACATACCGTCAAACATAATAATAGGATGATTGTCTTTTTTAACCTTCAATATATTTCATTCCCTTAGCTAATTGTAAATATCTTCTATAAACAATTATAAAACGAGATTTAATAAAGCTCACCTAACAATAATGTAAGATGGACTTACAATTTTGTAAGATGAGCTTTCTTTTTTGAGAAGAGTGCCTATAAAATCCATTATGGTAACTAGAAATGTACAAGGTATACAAAATTAGTTATCCTCTCAAAAGTTTTTTTCTTTCTTGAAATCTTAAGTTTATAAGAATACTAAAATAGAAGAATGTCCATACTATTAGTATCTATATAACCTTATGTAAGAAAGGAGTGGCTATGAGAAATTTTACAAATACAAATAAAGTTCGGCGTTATAGAGCTGATGTCAATTCTTTTGGGACAGTTGTTATTCATCGAAGAAACCCCTATATAATCGCTTGTTAAAAACAGAAAAAACTATCTTGGAGTTGGGAAGGTAGTTTTTTCTGTTTTTGGATGTTATGCAATTGGTCTCTATAGGTTGATGCCTCAGGGCGTACAAAGCATCTTGAGTAGCTTGCTCAAGTTGCTATTTATTATACGTTTGTAATTAGAGAAAGGATGTAAATTAATTTTTACGGGATGTTCGAATTAAACAGTAAGTAAGAAAGAGAATAGCAAAAAGAATAGCAGAAACACTAAAGATTGCAAGAAAGATTTTACGGATTTTGTAATTCACTTATATTGAAGCCATCTTTATATATTAGAGTAAACATTCTAGTGTTTCTTAAGTGGTTTGCTCAAAATATTGGTTATTATTTATTATCATTTCTCTTTTGCAATTTCTTTTCTATTAGGAGCCAGTGGTGGTTGTTCCAACCATTTATTTTTCACCATAATGTTAAACCATTTTTTTGTTACCATTAGATTTTTGAGAATGATGCCTTCGTAAGTTGTTACAAGGTCTGTTCGCATGGCTGATGCTAAACCTGTTCCGTGATATGCTTGTGCAGCTTGGAACAAGAAACCAATATGATACATCATTAACTTATCAGAAAAAGGAGAATCTGTTGAAGTTGTTACTTCTGTCTCCCACGATTTAGGAACTGGTAAATTATCTGCGTGCATGATTTTTGAAAAGGATTGTATTTGATCATCAGCTGTTTTCTCCGAAGCCTCTAGAAATTTTCTTACTTCTTTTGATTGAGCGACCTGACTAAATCCAATAGAAAGAGTTTTAGCCATAATGCTTTTTTTAAGGCTGAAAGAAATACTTATGATTTCTATTGCCGTTAAACGTCTGCCTTTTCCGAAAAACCCATCCGTAAAATCCTGGCTAGAAATATATTCAGGGTTCGTAGCAGGATAAAAGTAAGGGTCCCTCTGAAAATCCCCTTTTTCAAGTAATAATTCAATCGTTTGATGATACATCCTTTTTGCATCATTATCACATGTATCATAGAAGTGACGTAAGTCTTCTCTGACAGACACACCTAATGAGGTTGTATGTCCTAGTAAGCCATGTAACGTCATGATATGTAAATAATTCAAGCAGAATATATCAGTGAATAATCTTTTAGTACCTTTATTGAGGTCAGACTCAGTAAATCCAATTGGAACTGGAAACCCTTCCTTTTCTATAAAAGCTACGATTTGTTTCTTTTGTTTTGCGAAGGTCTTTATAGCATCTTCAAAAACGATCTTTATTGACTCATCCTCAATAATAGAGAACATATATCGATTTACTACATCTGTCATTGTTCCGTTTACATACTCTCCCCATAGTGTCCCTATTTCGGAAGATGTGAGTTTTAACTTATTTTTATCCATATGATCACCTCTTGGATAATGTTTACTAATTTATTAATAGATATGAATTTTCTCTTAACAAAAAAAGGTTTTTAGCATGTAATTTCCGATAATCACATTATGTTAACTACAAATGTATATCGTATACAGCTCAAAAAACAGAAAAAAACTACCTTAGAGTTAGGGAGAAGGTAGTTTTTTTCTGCTAAGGAAGAAAATTAGTTGTAGATGCCTCACGGCTTCTTGAGTAGTTTGCTCACGATATTTGATATTATTCAAGGTAGACAAGTTAAATATAACAAAAGTAATAGGCAGAATATTTTAATAATTACTTTACTATGTAATCGCTTTCATCTATACTAAGGATAGGTTGGATGGCATGAGTGGCTGTCATAGTATTTAGCGTAGGTGGGGCTGATACGAGGGAACAGGGCATAGAAGAAATGTCCTTTTTTATTTTGTACAAAAAATAATATTCGATTATCTATGTCAGGAATCATAACAAAGTTATAGTTTTTTTATATCAATTTCTAGTAGTATAAAGGTAGTTGATTGAAGATTCCGAAAAAATCTTTTTTGTATAAAGATAGCGCTCAATTGATTGAGCGCTGTCTTTGTGCGGTTTCCTATAAAACATTTTATGTAAACTCGAAAAGAAGAAGCCTGTATCTAAGGAGATACAGGCTTCTTCTCATACTGTTTAGGAATTTGTTCATTTTCCCTTGTGAGGCCCTTTCGTTACGTATATCGGTTCATAACCAAAGTGCCTTGGGTAAGATACGAATATCTACTTTCAATTTGAGGTAATACGTTTGTCGAAGTCGCTGTTAATTCTTTCAAAACTAATCAGTCCCTTCATAGATTAAGTATTTACCTTTTTACAACAATCAATAATAATATTGGTGTTGTACTATGTGTGTACCACATGTTTTAAAGTTAAAACTTTAATCCCAAAAACTTTTATAGATTTCTTCTTCCTAATAAAATGGCTCTTTTGTATTAGAAGGTGAATAACAGACTGAAGATTGAAAAGGGGTCGTTCATTGGGAGATTCTTTTTATAAAGGTATATGATTACGTTATATTTGATGAAAACAGAAAAACAAGGAAAGAGCTTATGGTGGTAAATAAACTGAATGGAAGAAAGAGAACCATTGATTTCTTTAAAGATAAAAAAACGCTCAGTATGATTGCTTAAGCGTTTTTTTACTTTTATTCCACATCAGTTAATGGTCGGTATTGTTCAGAGGTGATTAAATCATCTTCCATGAGAACATAAGGGTGTGTTTCCATCAAAATAGTTTTAAGATACTCTGGCATCCTCTCTCCTTTGTATGCACAAATTAATGGGAATGAGAGTTGATTCACCGCACTATCCACTATTTTTTCAAAATCTTCGATTAGATGTAAAGGATCTTTCATACTACTCCATTCTACATGTGCCCATGATCTGAAAGGAATTCTATTCTCGAGGTAAGGCTGTACGCTTTTATTAAAGTAATCAAGAATGGCAGGAGGATGATAACTACCACTTGAATAATAGAAATCGAAGTTGTTTATACGATGTATCATGTTCATTTGATCTGTGGTCAAGAGTGTTTTCAACTGGTTATGAATAAAAGGATAAAAACGGTCGTTTTCAATAAGAAGAATGCAATCTCCAGCAAAAATCCCCTCTTGGATATAACTTACAACTTGTTGTAAATACTTTTCTTGCTGGTCGTAGAAATACAGTATATGAACACTCTTTTGTTCTGCAAACAACTGATTCATTTTACTTTTCAACACATAATCCCTTCTTTCTTCTCGCTCTCTCATTATACTGGGATTATGTAAATAGAATATAGTGGTAACTTATTGAATTTTTAAAAAATATGCAAACACGTACAGAAGGTACGCTTTTTATACACTTCTCTAACCTCCGTCTCAAAGAGAAACCTTGTTAAATCAAGGATGTATAAAAAGCTGCATACTCCGGAAAAAGAACCCTCGGCGGATGAACTGCGCCCCAATTGTTAGACATTATGGTAACTAACTTTGTATAGCGTATACAACTTAAAAACAGAAAAACCTATCTCTTCCCAGTCAAAAGAGGTAGGTTTCTTCTGCTACATTTATTTAGCCAAAGGATTGAAGCCTTACGGCGTCCTGAGTAGTTTCCTCAAGGTAGTAAGAAATTATTTGTAGAAAGGAGAAAAACTTCTAGTGTCTAATCATTAGTTTTCTTCTTCATAAGACATACATCTCTAAGTTTTGGACAATCCTATTAAAAAGTTGTCTTGGTGAGAGGAGAAGAGAGGAAATACTAGTAAATATTATTATGGGATTTATTGTACCTTGGATTTTTGGATTTATCTTATACAAAAAGGAATCTATAATTGTCATTTTAATTGCACCTGTGGGAATGACAGTAGCCTTTATACTAAATGAGTGGGGAACTAATTATTTTTGGCAGTTTGAACCAAATTTTAGAAATCGAAGTTTATCTGCACTTCCTTTGAATATGGGTTTCTACCCTGTCCTAGCTTCTTTTTTAGTTTATTTTAAAATAAAAAAGAGGGTTAATACCTTTCTGCTTTTAATTTGTTTTACTCTTTTTACTACAGGTTTTGAAGGCATTGGTTTAATCTTTGGAAAAGTAGAGTACTTTAATACTTGGAATATTATTGGAACTTTTATTAGTTATTTAATAGCATATATTATTATTTATGGTTATTATCGAAGTTTGGTAAAACATCAAGTTTTAAAAAATTAAGCCTGCTTTCTACGAGTTGCTCGAATTAAATGATTTGTAAGAAAGAGAATAGCAAAGGGACCGATCAAAGCAATAAAGTATACAATAAAGACCTTGTGTAATTTATAGTTCATGTATAGTAAATCCACCTTTATATACTAGAGTGAGTATTGAAGGGTTTCTTAAATAGAATGCTCAACTAAAGGAAAACTCATTCATGCCCATTAAAAAGCGAAAAAGCTACTGTGACCTAATCAGTAGCTTTTTCTACGCTCTATTGCTGCAAGTAATGGAGGATCTTCATCTGATCCATCTTGAGTGAGTAGTTTGTTCATAATGAAAGAAGATATTCATGATTTAGACTACTTGTGCCTATAACGGTGATTATGTAAACTAACTTTGTATATTATATACAGCTTAAAAAGAGAAAAAACTACTGGGACTAACAGCAGTTTCTACTAGCGCAAACTATGTTTTATTAATGACATTAATCATCATGAGTAGTTTGTTTAAACTAATAAATTTTATACCTTAAAGAGTTCATAAAAAAAGAAAGCTGCCAGGTAGGACAGCCCTCTTTCTCATAAGGTTACCTTGGAAGACGCTGTTTAAGCATCTTGAGTAGTTTTCTCAAATGATAAAAGAATATTCAATTTAGGTGAGTCACCTAATAGGGAATGAAAATATATTGTGTAGTCATAATATTTTTGACTCTGAGCGTGAAACTTTTAAACCTCCCTGATCTATAAAGTCAAAAAGCTCTTAGAATAAATTATTCTAAGAGCTTTTGTGATAAAAAACATTCATGACAGGTATCCAAAGCTTATACATATAATAAGAGATAAATTGACTAAAAAGGTGATTATTATTTTTCGAAAAATACTGGTTGTTCTTGTCGGAAGCTTATTATTAAGTATAGGAATTAATGGATTTTTAGTTCCTCATTATTTGTTGGATGGAGGAACAATTGGAATTGCACTCATCCTTCACTATTATTTTGAATTTCCTACAGGTGTAATGATCATCATTTTGGGTTTTCCATTATGTTGGTTTGCTTGGGTTTATGAAAGAACTTATTTTTATAATAGTTTTTATGGGTTAGTTATTTCTTCTTTATTGATCGATTGGTTAGAACCTATTAAAGACCAGTTTCAACTTTCTGTTTTTCCTAGTGTGATTTTTGGAGGAATATGTATTGGAACAGGGGTTGGTCTTATGCTTCGATACGAGACAAGCACTGGAGGAACAGATTTACTAGCCCAACTTATATCAAAGGCTTTTTCTCTAAACATAGGAATGGTTATTTTAATTATAGATGGTTTTATCATAACAGCAAGTCTTCCTTTACTAGGTCCTAAAACGTTTCTTTTTTCATGTTCGACAATTTTTATAGGTGGAATGACGACTTCGTTAATTACTAAAAAAGAATAATTCGGATTATAAAATTAGTATCTTCTATCCTCTATTTTTTGCATCTTCTTGATTTTTACAAATTGTGTTAACTATTACATACATTTTTAAAATAATATCATTAAATTCAGTTATTTATTACATAGTACTTTACCGTTATAAAAATTAACATTTCGCCTTCTCAAATTGTAAAAATTTGAGTATTGAAAAATACATTATAAAAAGTTAATGTGAAATTTATCAATATTTAACATGGGGATTAATTAGGTGATGATGGGGATGGGAAATAAACATGTAACACAGGAAGCCCTATTGGAAGAGATAGAGCGCATTAGGGAAATTATGATATATACAGCTTTAAAAGAAGGACTTGTAAGTGATAACACGGTAAAGGTAAGTCAAGTATTGGATAGAAAGTTAAATGAATTAGAAGAAATTTATTAAAAAAAGCCCTTATTTATGAAATAAGGGCTTTTTTGCATGTGGTTTCCGATACCTAAATTATGTTCACGAGTAGGCTTTATTCTTAAATTGTTCTTTCACATAGATACAATTTCGTTTATGTTCATGGGAAAAGAAATGATCATGTTTATGATGTACTTTGACTTCACACGAAGGACAGACAAAAAAACCTATTCTTATTTTATCTTGGTTGACTTCATGCGCATAAAACTCTCCTGTAGCTTTAAACATTACCACGTGTCTAGCTTTTTCGGTTTTTGCTCGCAGAATCATGGCCTCCTTCACCATATTTTTCATCTATTTCTATGATAAGGGCTATATGGCAAGAAGACAAAGAAAAAACAGCATCTTTTGATAACAGAATGCTACTTGATTATTAGTTGTTTTTCAACTTGTAGCCTTTGAATTTATCCCTATATATGCTAGTAAGATCAACAAAGCTCTTATAGGAATATGTGATCGCAACCGGTGTGCCTACTTGAACTTTATCATAAAGCTTTTCAATGTCTGCATTATGCATTCTCACGCAACCTTGACTCATGTATTTTCCAATGCTGTTTTCATTGTTGTTACCGTCAATGCCGTATGTATCACCGTACGTGCCGTTTGCGTTTATTCCTAGCCAACGCTTTCCTAATGGATTGCGAGGATCGCCCCCAGGGATATGTCCTTTATAGTAAGGGCAGTTTTTAATCTTGTTCACTACTTAAAAAAAGCCGACTGGTGTTTTGTCCCACGTTTTCCCTGTTACTACTGGATCAACGATTTCAATATAGCCATTATGAAAATAAGCAAGCTTGTTATTGTACTTATTAATGATGATTAAATTTTGATTCGCTGTTTTAATTTTTGCTTCTGTTTTCACTTCATTAACTTCACATAATGCGACCATTAATAATGTTAGAATGGTCATTGATTTCATAAAATATAAAAACTCTCCTCTTTTTTATATTTTTATAAGAAACGAAAAATCACCTTCCAAATGGAAAGATGCTTTTTCGCAACAATCACTTATAAATAAAAACCTATTTAATTTACAACTTTAATATACAGAGAAACGTTCTCTGACGAAATTAACTTTTGTTTTGCATATTATTTCACCTAGTAGAAAAATACGCACTTTGGAAAAGCTGATAACTAGCTTTTTTTATTAAGGTCATTTATTTCTCTTTCAATAAGAGATACTGAAATTTCGAATGCTTGTATCCGTCTTTTAGCTAAGGTAATTTGAGATTTATATCTATTCGAATTTTCTTTAGCTTCAAAAGTTTTTACTGTCTGTCTGAGTTTGTGTAAAGTTGAATCAATTTGATGTTTTGCTTCAACTAATTCAGATACATCAAGTTTCATTCAAGTCCTTCCTTTTTACAATCCTTATAAACGTGTAGAGAAACCAGTAGTAACAGGGCCGACCACCGTATCTAGTGGATGACCGGATTGGATTTATATCATATATATAAACATTATAGAACGTGTAATTACATGGGTTGAGCATACCAAAATCCAGGGACTTTCATACATGATTCAACTAGAAATCTTGCTCCTTCCACATAAGTCCAATTTCTTGCTCTCTCTGCAAAACCTTCTCCAGATAACGCTCGGTTGTTTTGCGGTCACTATGGCCAAGCTCCTTCTGAATTAAGAAAATATCGGCTCCCTGCTGCCTACTATAGATGGCATAAAAATGACGAAAGTAATGAGGTGTAATCCTGTCAGTCCGTTCTTTTACAAAAGGTAACTCTGTTCGTTCAATGATACGCACAATATAATTACTTAAGTTTTTATATTGATAATACGCTCCATCTTTAGTTGGAAATAATGGCCCTCGATCACTTGTGTTTAATACTGTATTAACATGGCGCCGTTCTCGAAAGGCAAGGATGCGTTCATATAGGGATGGATGCAGTAACTTATCAAATTTCTTTCCACCCTTCCCTACTCCTCTTAACCGATAATGGCCACTTAAACTATCTAGATACACATCTCCCCACGAAGCATTCGCTATTTCTTGTACACGCAACCCTGTCATCGCCAACATGGTTAACAATCCATGGTTGATAGGATGGTCTTTGTAATAGTCCAATAGCTGTTTGACTTCATGGTAATATAAATCTCGGTTCGGGATTTCTTGCTCAGATAATGATGTGCTCAAAATTTCTTTATGTAACGGATGCTGAATATACTTCGTTTCATGTAGCCATTTCATAAAACTCTTTAAAATCGTCATTTTGGCATCTAAAGTTGCGGATGAATAAGGTTTCCCACCCTTTCCTAATAATGCGGTGCTTAGATAGGTCTGGTAGTTCCGTATATGCCAAGGTCTTAGGTTTTTTAAAATGGTTTCTTCTATATAATGGTCTACATCTTGTCGTAAGAACGACTCACTTTCTACCGCATACTGATAAAACTGCAATAAAATCCGTAAGTACTCTATTTTTGTGTTTTCTTTTCGTTCTCGATTCTTTCGAATATGCTTTCGTTGATGAACATAGTAGTACATCATCTCTTCATCTGTAAAATCGCTAAAAATGTCTTCGTTTTTTCGCTGGTGATGTTCATTTCTTCCTTCTAAGACATCATAATACGTAGTATCCAACATCAATGAAACGATTTTGTTGAAATCCCCTTTTGTCTCTCTAACTTCTGTTCCTATATTCATTAAAGAGAAATCTTGCATAAAACCTCTCCTCTCACGGATCATGTCTTCTTATTCATATCCCTTTCTGATATTAAGGCAGTTTCTTCTCTATTTAAGATTACGTATGTATTCATATGTATATAGACACTAAAGAACCTCTAAATACTACTAGTAACGTTCATCATAATTTTAAAAGTATGAAAGATAATAATTAAATATTAAGTATTATCATAATTAAATGCGTATTCAAATTTATCTTTTATAGATATTACTTCTTTATTTTATCTTATATAGAAGTAAAAGTATAAACTTACTTTTTATAAATAAAGTTTAATTTTTATATTATTTGTAGAAAAATGATCTATTTGTCGTCAGTAAGTGTAAATGATAAAACTATAATTTTTATAAGTAAGTTTAATCTTTTACTTCTTTGTGTAAAAGAAGTTGATTTTGTATTTTTAATTGTAATTGTCTTATTAAAAATACCTTAAAGCTAAATAACTATAAATTTTATTTTGATTTATCATAACTAAAACAATTTCTCAAAGTGGAAGTAGAAGATAGATTGGTATATGATAAGAAGTAAAAATTGTAATTTGATTCTATTATAATTAACTGTTAGAACCTACATTATGAGAAGTTGATTTTTTAGATTTATTTCAACAAATAAATAAAATAGTTGCGTGTTTCCTTATGGGTTTATAAGTATGAAATGAAAATTAGAATAGCAAGGGATTGTAAATACAGAGGTTAAATATTATTCGATGTCTCACTTTATCTATCAATCTCGTATAAAAGATGTTAAAAAGGGTAATAATGTTTGAAAAAGGGAAAAGATAAAGGGGTTGATTTTTAATGGAAAATAACATTATTAAAGGAATGGATCGAGTTGATCCAAATTTACGTGATGAAATATTGGCTGAATTATTTTTGAATCAAATGATGAACAGCTTCAAAAGAAGTAAGATCCTCGAGGAAATTGATCACTCCTTAAAGAATAAAGATAAAGAAGCTTTTTTACGTTTAATAGAGGAACTTAAATCTATATCTTAATAAAAAACACTATAATATAGAAGAAACTTATCAAAAAGAAGCCTTGTTATATAAAGACTAAGGCTTCTTTTTATTTTACATTTATATATATCTTTTTATAATGAATTAAAATCGTAATGAGAGAACCTATTGGTTCCAGTACAAGAACGTCCGGAGTTTTCGTGTCAAAAATTAATTACTAATTATTTAACACCTGGATAGATGCAGTAAATCCACTCTTTTCTGAAAAGGATAAATTAACTTGTAAATGACCAGCGACGAACTGGTGATAGTCCTGTAAATATACTGCAACAGCATCAATGATGTCTTGTTCATACAATCGCGCTGTACGTCCTAATGCTAAAGTAGAAGCAGTAAGCCCAAGAGAAGGATGAAACTCCAAATCTACTTCTACCTGTTCAGGTTCAATTCTTTCTCTTACTGCAGTATAAATACAAATGCTATCCACAAGATCTTGTTCATTAAATAATACTTCCATTTTAAATTTCTCCTTAATATCTTCTTGTAAAGATGTTTTTAATTACCCAAATGATGACTAAAATCACAAGGATATCTACAAGAATTCCTAAAAAAGAAAATCCATTTGAAGCATTATTTCCATATGCACCATTATAAATTCCTTCAAATGGATGAAGCATATGGCCTAAAAACGCACCTGTTCCAAACGCTGCAGCATGAGTCAGTATACTTTTTGTTCGTGAAGGCGGGGCCTGGTTATATGTCGTGTGAGAGTTAGAACGTGATGACGTTCTTGTAACGTTGCTTGATGGAGACTTATATCCAGAATGATAAGTTCCACTCGAATATGTGCCCCTACTTGAATGAGAACTGAACGAAGAATTGTGACTGAAAGAACTATGACCACTAAATCCTTTTGCCTGAGCAACATTTGGTAAAGCTATTGCAAATATTAATACAAAAATTAAGGTCAATTTTTTCATTACAATTACTGCTGTCTTTATTAATCTAATATAGCTAATTTATAATAAAGTTTCTTTCTTAGAGGGCTTATTTAGATGTTACTATATCACTAAATTTATAGATTTCTACTAATTTCATCTATTTTTAATGTAATTTTAAGGTCAAGTTTAAAGTAAATATAAATGATTATAATGTAAATTGGGATTCTAGTGTAAAGATTTATTCATATGATTTTGCATGTTTCATAATGATTAGGAAAAATGAAAATAGTAGAGCTACCAATTCAATTTGAATTTAATGGACAAAAAAATTACATTTATCCTAGTTTAGTTATATTGAATAATGAACTAACCTTGGTCGATACAGGGTATACAAATTCGTTCACTTTAATTGAAAATCAAATTTTAAAAAATGGGTATGAAATAAGGAGGTTAAAGAATATAATCATTACCCATTATGATGATGATCATATAGGTTCCTTATATGCCTTCAAAGAAAAATATCCTTGGCTCAACATTATAGCTAGTGAAATTGAATCAACATACATAAGTGGTGAAATGAAGTCAGAAAGATTGATTCAAGCCGAAGAAATGCTCACCTAAGGTTCTTAGGGGAGTTAGGGGCAGTGATGCCCCTCGCTTACCCAACATAATTAAGAATAAATACTCTATACAGTCTAAAAAAGAAACAGAAAAATCCGCCTCTGAGTCTGAAGTAAATTCAAATGAGTTCCTTTTTGACGAGTTTCCTTTCTATATGATTGAAATCCTTATTTAGTCAAGCCTATAGTTACATAATCAATTAGTTTATCCATTACTTTTGGAAAAAGGTCAGTGCCAATTTCCTCTTTATGTAATCGTAGCATCATGATGGCCTGGATGACTCCCACAATTACTTTTGGATTCTCTTGAGGTAAGACACCACGCTCCATCAAAATTTGGATTGCATCGATACCTCTTTGAGTTTGCCATTTGGTAAATTCCATCATCTGTTGTGGAAGCTTTCTTGTGAGTCTTTCATGTTCGTCGTTTTGAAAAACACGCTGAAGAAAGGGGTTGTCTTCAACAAATTTGAAAGATGTATGAAAAAAGGAAGTTAGTAACTCTTTAGGGGGAAGATTTTCACGAAAGAGTTCATTGAGGACAGTTTCCCTTACTTCTTCTTCGTTTTTTAAGATTTCAAAATAGAGCTCTTCCTTAGATTGAAAAAATTTATAGAAAGAACCTTTTGCAATTCCACATGCTTGTATAATATCATCAATACTTGTTTTAGCTAGCCCATATTGGATGAATAGTTCTCTCCCTTTTTCCATAAGGGATTGGTGAATATGTTCTTTTTCTTGTTCTGTAAATTTAGGCATAGAAAAACTCCTTTTGATATTTTTGTGACTTTTTATGGACATTTAGTCATATACTGTTTATACTTATCTTAACCGTTATGTAAATAAAAGTAAACATTCTTAAATAATCATAATATTTTTTTTGGTTTTATATGACTATAAAAACTATTTTAGTCATAAGATTAAAAATAATTCTTTATAAGAGGGTGAAAAAAATGTTAGAAAAAGTTTTTGATTCAGGAAGGATTCGTTTAAATTATGTTGAAACAAATCCTAATTCGTCTGATATATCTCTTTTGCTACTTCATGGCGGAACTGCTAGGTGGCAAACTTTTAGTACTATTCTGCCTAATTTAGAAAAACTAACCCATGTATATGCAGTGGATTTAAGAGGACATGGTAAATCTGGTAGAGGAGATAAAAATTATAGATTAAAAGATTATGTGGAAGATATCTTTCTTTTCCTTAAAGAACATGTTAACGAACCGACACTTATATTTGGTCATTCACTTGGTGGAATGATTAGTCTTATGATGGCAGTTAACCACCCTACACTTGTTACAGGGATAATTATTGGTGATTCCCCCTTATCTATGACAGTTTTAAAAGAAGGATCCATGGAGTTAATGAAATGGAGAGATATACTACACTCTAATCAAATGGCATTGACAAATCCTAAAGCATTAATTAAAAAAACTTCTAAACTTTCACATACAAGAATTCATTTGGTTGATGAAATAATAACAAACTTAACATACACGGATCCAGATGTACTAACAGCTATGATAGATCAGTTTGAGGAAACATACGTTGGATATCAAGTAGATAAGTTACTTCGTAGAATTCGATGTCCCGTATTGCTCTTACAAGGCAATCCTGAATTAGGGGGGCTAGTAAGGGATAAAGATGTGCAAAAAGCATTAGAGATTTCTCCTAATTTACAACATAAAAAGATAAAGAATGCAGGTCATACTTTGCATTTAGAAAATAAAGAAGAGGTATTAGCCGTAATTGAACCTTTTATAAAAGCTTTCAAGTAAAACAAAATAAATGGTAATCTGACTAAATAATAATGGAGAAATGAGAATGAAAACTGTAGAAAACATATACCAATTTGAAAATTTATATAATTTCCGTGACATTGGAGGCTTTAAAACCAAAGATGGTTGCCACGTGAAGACCGGTATCCTATTCCGTTCAGATGAACTGTCTCGATTGTCTCAAAAAGATGTAGAAAGTTTTCATCAAATAAATATAAAGTCAATTTGTGATTTAAGGACTCTTCAGGAACAACAATCAAAAGTCAGTCGCATCCAGACTGGAAAGGAAATTCAACTACTAAACGTATCAATTCATGATAAGAGCAGAGAGTTTACACATCTTGAATTCTTTAAGTTTCTAGTTAGTAAATCCAATACCATTGATTTTGAAAAAATAATGAGAGAAATGTATGACCATATGGCATTTGGTTGTTATAAGGAAATCAATGAAGTTATCACGTTTCTTTCAAATCAAAAAAATTTACCTGCTCTCATTCACTGTACTGGAGGGAAGGATCGTACTGGGTTTATATCAGCCCTTATCCAATTACTTGTGGGGGTGCCATATGAAACGGTGATAAATGAATACCTTTTATCTAATCAATTAATTGCGAAACGTATGAAAAAGATAGAAACGTTTATTCGATGGATGAGTTTGTTCCAAATGTCTTCAGAGCGTATAAAACCAATCTTAGAAGTTAGACGTGATTACTTAGAAGAAGTGTATAACAAGATTATAAGACAATACGGTGATATTGAAAATTACCTTCGTCTGGCTTGTAAAGTTCCCCAAAGCAGTTTAGAGAACCTTAAGCAATTATTGATTGAATAATGGAATCAACTATATCTTATGAATATAGAACGTACGGAGGCGTTATGATGGATATGAGTAATTACCGGATTAGTGAAGAAGAAATAAAGAAGGCACAAGATATTGGGTAGTAGACCTCCAAATAAAAAACCACTATGCTAAAACCTGTTTAACCTGAAATAAAGTAAGATAGCATGTTAATCAACGGTTCTCATGTTCCTTTTAAATCAATGAGAAAATCCTTTATTGGGGAGCTTTCCAGATAAAATAATTATTTAACAATAAGTAACATGTCAACTAATTATATAGATGAAATACTATTAAAAAACTTAAAAATGGGGTGAATCGTTTGATTCTTAAGAAAAATGAAACGTCTACATTATGTCTTTTCGGATTGCTTTTTGTGTTAATTTCAAATTACTTGTTATATCATTCCTTTTTTCAAATCAATTCATCATCTCCTAATCTAAAGGGAATGGTAGTAGGTTCTATTTTAAATTTAAGTCTCGTTGTTCCTTTATTATTTTTAGGCTGGCAACGTAAGTTCAACTTGAAGTATTTTATTATGTTAATACCAGCAGGTCTCATTCTCGCACGTTTTATCATCCCAATAGAGCATTTGTCCTCTTTTGGGGCAGTTATATATGGTTGGGTGTTAAAGTAGAGGACATATTATTTGTACTTGAAATTTTATTTGATTGACAATATGTTAATTAGGATTGTATGAAGTATACACCTTTAGAAAAAGAAAAAATAATGAAATTTCCATATATAAGTTGTTTTTATTAAGGTGAACAGAGGGGGGATTTAGTATGAAGAGTCAAAAATATATTGATTTGAGTCATACCATTCAAGATGGCATTGTTACTCAAAAGGATTTTTAAAAGGAGTAAGTTTAGATGATGACTATTATGCAAGTAATTTTAGCCGTTTTTATTTTAGTGGGAGGTTTCATAAAACTTTTTCGTATACCGTTTCAGGTTGAACATTGGCAGCACTATCAATATCCATTATGGTTAATGTCTGTAATTGGAATTGTGGAACTTATTGGAGCAATAGCAATGATTGGCGGTATTTGGAATCCATACTTGGTTTTTGTATCTGGCGTATTGTTTGTAATTCTCATGATAGGTGCCATACATGCCCATATTTTTCGGGCCCATCAACCTATTGAGATGATTATTCCTGCAACAATCTGTTTGATATTATCTATGATGGTAATTATGTGGAACTTTAAGTTGTTTTCCTAAGCTAATAGTTTTAGTCTGGTTAGGAATTTCAGGGGCACTTTTATCGACTTTTGCTAGATATATTCCTAACAAAGTTGTGTCTCTGGGAATCCTTGCTGTTGGAATTATAATTACATTTGAAGCAGCCCTTATAGGGCTCTCCTCACTTAGAAAAAACAGAAAATAAAAGACTTTAAGAATGAATAACACCTCTCTCCGAATGGAGGGAGGTGTGCTTTACTTCCGAGAATGTTAATTATGGTGCGACAAGAAGTGGCTTTTATATAGTGTGGCTCACGCCACTAGTTTAGACGCGGAAACTATCCCTATCGAAAACTGCGGGTCTGGTAATGGTATGCTTCCCTTTGAGTAGATAGGAAAAAGAAAGCGACTATACCGTTTACTCAAAGGGGATTTTCAGAAATTAGATTATTTTAGTTTTATTGAATTATCAACAAAGTATTCAATGAATATTAAATGTTTCACTGATTACTCCCAATATAGGCAAATGAATAATGCATCTATTATGCTATTTTTATTGGTTAATTAAATACTATAAGAAATCCCAATATAAAGGCGGAGGGGATTAATGTGTTGGTAGTTACTACAGAAAAAAACGAGGGTTACAAAATTGTAGAAGTAAAAGGCCCTGTACTTGGTCTAATTGTAAGAAGTAGAGGGATTGGTGGCGATATTATGGCAGGGTTAAAATCCTTAGTAGGAGGAGAAAGCAAGCAATATACAGTTATGCTTGAAGATTCAAGAAAAGAAGCTTTGGACCGGATGATTAAAAACGCCTATCAAATAGGTGCAAACGCTATTGTGATGAGGAGATATGATTTTGGGAAAATTGATAAAAAATAGAAGAAACTCGTCAAAAAGAGGCCTTTGCTCTATAAGAGTGAAGGTCTCTTTTTGACGAGTTTCTTCTATAAAAAGAACGCCTTACTTTACAGGACAAGTCCATCCCAAATAGGTGAATTTCATTCATATACTACTTGGAATAACTCCATAAGTTAGTCATTTAGAGAAACTGACTTTCTATGTTTCTAATTACTAATGTTTCATCAAAACCGTTCCTATAAAGTAATAGATAAGGTAAATTAAGGGTTGTAGCAGCAAATAACCTCGGAAAGAATTTTATGTTCTTGTATTTTTTTAAAAGTTTCTCTTGCTTCCTTTTCCGTATTAAATTCAAACATAACAATATTATTGCTCTTTGAATAGGCATTGATTATAGTAATAACCCACATTACAAATTCCTCACTTTAAATGTTATTAATAATTCTTTCTTTATAGAATTATAGAAAATTCTTATATTTTATACCCAGCCTCGGAAACGTGAAGCTTCGGCTGATTTTGTTATTCCTACCATATAGGCAGCTAAACGCATATTAACTTGATAATCTTGAGATGTCTGATAAATATTTTCAAAAGAATTAACCATGACTTTACGAAGTTTTTCAGCCACTTCTTTCTCTGACCAATAATATCCTTGATTATTTTGAACCCATTCAAAGTAAGAAACAGTGACACCGCCTGCACTTGCTAATATATCTGGTACAAGGAGGATTTCTCTTTCATCCAAAATTTTTGTCGCTTCGAGAGTTGTTGGCCCATTTGCTGCTTCTACTACAATCGGAGCTTTTATATTATGAGCGTTTTGTGCCGTAATTTGGTTTGAAACGGCTGCTGGTACAAGGATGTCACACTCTTTTTCTAGTAATTCTTGGTTTGTAAGGACATCCGTAAATAAATTTGTAACTGTACCAAAGCTATCACGTCGATCAAGCAAATAATTAATATCAAGCCCTGCAGGATCATAAAGAGCACCATGCGCATCTGAAATACCAATTACTTTGGCTCCTGCATCATGCATGAATTTGGCCAGAAAGCTTCCTGCATTTCCAAAACCTTGAATCACGATACGCGCATCTTGCAAGTTAATACCTTTTTTCTTTGCAGCTTCTTTAATACAAATTGCTACCCCTCGTGCTGTTGCTGTTTCACGACCATGTGATCCTCCTAAAACAATGGGTTTGCCTGTAATAAAACCAGGGGAATCATATTCGCGAAGACGGCTGTACTCATCCATCATCCACGCCATAATTTGAGAATTCGTATACACGTCAGGTGCCGGAATGTCTTTCGTAGGACCAACAATTTGGCTTATTGCACGCACATAACCTCGACTTAATCGCTCCAGCTCTCCAAACGTCATATTTCTCGGATCGCAAATAATGCCGCCTTTCCCACCACCATAAGGGAGGTTTGCAATCCCACACTTTAAAGTCATCCAAGTAGACAATGCTTTTACTTCTTCTTCATTCACTTCAGGATGGAAGCGTACTCCTCCTTTAGTTGGTCCTACGGCATCGTTATGCTGGGAACGAAAGGCCGTAAATACTTTGACCGAACCATCGTCCATTTTGACAGGAATACGAACGGTTAGCATTCGAATAGGTTCTTTTAATAATTCAAATAAATCATTTGAATAGCCTAGCTTATCCAGAGCTTCTTTTATAACTGTTTGTGTAGAAAGAAATAAGTTCAGCGAATCTTTTTCTTCCTTCTGTTCCTTAGATAATTTTCTTAAAGTTTCAGTAGTTATCATAATATCGACTCCATAATTAATAAAATGTAATTTCTAATATAATTTTTATTTTTTACTTATTTAGGTAGGAATTTTCGGTATTTTTAATCGTTCAATCATAGTTTTCTTACAAAATTACAGGTGACAAATCAAATCATCATATTATGTGTTTCTTTATATAACAATTAGTTACAATCAGTGTTGTTTAGATTGTCTCCCCCCAGAAATAATTCATTTAGCTATTTTATTCAAGGTTCAATATAATAAGCATGATTATAGCTAGAGCGTGATTACTTTCTTTTAATGTGGCTAGTAGAAGAAGATAGCCACTGTATAATTGATATTTCAATTCCTTACATTTTTTCAATAAGATAAAAGTTAGAGATTATTATAATGTTGAACTATTTAAACAGACTGAATCATCAGTTAGAATTGCAATATTGTAATCGTTTTCATTCGTTCTTAACAAATGTAGCTTTAATTTATCATAGAGACCACAGAAGCTGACAAAAACCTACAATAAATATTTTGAAATATAAAAAATGTGATTTTGATGCAAAGGTTATTTTTTACGTTTAACAGAGGACCTTAAACTCATATCTTGATAAAAGCAATATTGTAATAGAAGAAACTATATGTCCCTTTCAAATGGGTGTAATCTTCGCACCACAATCCTTATTATTTATTCAGTCTAGATGATCTGTAATTAAGAAGGATTTTTACTTGTACTATGCTAAAACCTATTAATACTCCAATAATAGCTGGAACAATCCACCCTAGTCCTACTTTGTACATAGGGAGAACTCTAATAAAGAAACTATTAATAGATGAAATGTGAATACCACCCGTATTTAATCCATCGAATAGACTAATAATAAATGTCAAAAGTAAGCTCCCTTGATAAACTTCAGTTTTTCCTTTAAATAAAGGATGAAAAAAAGTTAAGAATATCAATACAATAGCTAATGGATAAATAGCTGTTAATAGAGGTATAGAAATAGCAATTAACTGCGTTAACCCGATGTTAGCAACGATTGCACTAAAACCACATAGACTAATAGCAAGTATTTTATAAGGTACCTTTGGAAATAGTTTATGAAAGAATGAAGAACAAGAAGCAACAAGTCCTACACTAGTTGTTAAACAAGCTACCGTAATCATTAACCCTAATAATATTCCACCGTAAGCTCCAAAATAATAATTCGAGACTTTTATTAAAACAGTACCTCCGTTATCTAAGTGTCCAAGTTTTTCTACACTTGAAGCACCCATGTAAGAAAGAGCTGTATAAATGGTTATTAGGATAATAGCAGCAATTCCTGTTGCCTCCAGCGATAATAAGTCGATCGAGGGATATCAAGGTACTGACAGATTTGATAGACTGGTATCTTATCTTTTAACTCTTCCACTACGTTCACTACGATTTCTGGGACCACTTCCTCTCCAGTTCCTTGTACTTTTTTTAGACCTCAATCTGTTGTGTTAAATACCGGTTTTCTGCTTTCAATTTGGATATTTCGTCTTTAAAGCCAGGTCCCTTTCCGTACGAATATTACTTGCCTACGGGCTGTTCAAATCGACGAATTTCTCCATTTTTATACCTTCTCATCCACCTTTTCAATTGGGTGTAACTGCGAATGTTTAATTGGGAAAGCACTTCTTTGACAGGTACACCAGCTAATCTCATCTCAATAGCTTTTACCTTTACCTCTGCTGGATAACTAACTCTTGTCCCCATAGAAAAAACACCTCCAAGTGATTGTTAGGTAGTATATACCCGTTTTTTAACTTAAAGGTGTTTTTATTTGTCTCCCTATAGGGGGTCAGTCCCACTTGCTCTTCTCAAGGTCTTTTTTATTAATAAATAAAAATTACTTTTCTACAGCTACCATTGTTTTTTCTTTACTTGTTGTTTTGAGTATAGAAAGCGACATGATTATAAATGAAGCCACACCTATCATTCCTAAAACAAATAAATAGCTTTCAATATTATGCCCTCCAAAATAGAAGATGTTACGTAGACCTTCTACACTATATTTAAAAGGAACCCATGAATAAAACCAACCTTGAGTTACTGTAGGTAGAAACTCTGGAGGTAAATTTAATACCGGAATTGAGAAGAGAAAAAGTAAGATGAATAATGGAACTCCTACCAATCCTAACCAATTTAAAAGAGCGTTTTGAAGTAAATAAAACATAAATGCAGTAAAGACTAAAAATAAGAGTGTTGCCTGGAAGTCAGATATATTAACGTTTAATACCTTATCGGTAAATAAAAGGACTGTAGAAGCAATGGCGGTTGCAAATAGAAGTCCTGCAACTAATTGGGTTAAAACAGATCGGATACTTATATGGCCATTTGTAACCTTCTTCATAATAACAAAATGAATAACAGAACTAATAATGACTGCGATCCATATTATTTGTGTAAATAATACAGGGGCATTTCCATTGGCTGTATGATCTCCAACTTCGTTAACTGTTTCATTCTTCACAAGTAAAGGACTACTCAAAAGTTTCGCTTACGAAGGAGTAATAGTAGCTTTATTGGCTTCTAACTGGGTAAAAACAGTATTCTGAATTTGACCATTTATTTTAGAAAGCACTTGATCGATAACCTGCTTTGTTGTATTAGCAGCTGTGTAATGCATTCCTTGATTAATAATTACCTCTACTTCTGGCTTTTGTGGTGAAGGCGATTGAAGGGACATGATTTGTTGAGACATATTCTCTGGAATCACAATCGTTGCATAGTACTTCTTTTCGTTCATTGCACTGATAGCATCTTCCCTCTGATCAATCACTGACCACTTAAAGGGAATATCTTTATTATCTAGTAACGCTTCTTTGTATTGTTCACCAGCATTCAGTTTTGTCTTATTAGGCAGTTCAGCACCTTTATCATTTACTACTAATGCAACTGGCAAGTCCTTCGGAGTGGGATTAACAATTGATCCTATGAAAGCAATACTAAAAATCATAACGACGATGATAATTCCTAGTAAGCTCCCCCAAAATCTTTTTTGTGAAAAAAAACTCTTAAATACGCACACGTAATCTCCCTCCTGAGCATCTTGTTTTCATTGACAGGGCGTTGCATAAGAAACGCCTTGTTATATACAATGTAATTATATTCCTTATTCTCACATACTCAATAATCAATATTGCGTTATTTGTTATATATACAACACATGAGTCCCAAGTGTTAACTAAAACTGAAATCATAGACAGGTGATGAGAAAATGTTAAAAAAAACAGATTTGCGTGTTATTCGAACACGAAAAATGATTAAAGAATCGTTTATTGATTTAATTCAAGAGAAAGGCTATGAATCTATTACGATTAGGGATATTGCAGACAATGCGTTAATTAACAGGGCTACTTTTTACCTTCACTATGTAGATAAGCAAGATTTGGTAGACAAATTAATTGACGAAGTTTTTGAGGAACTAACAGATATTATTAACCCTTGTATATACATCCAAAAGAAAAGGGTAAAAATATCTCAGTTTCAATCAATGATTGAAGCTATATTTACAAATATTTTTCACCATGCTACGTTTTATCAAATCATGTTAAGTGAAAAAGGGGTACATGGATTTAATCGCAAAATGCAAGGAGTTATTCAAGAGAAATTTAGAAAAGAATTTGCCACAATAAATTTACAAGAACAAAAGTTTTCAACTCCACCAGAATTATTAATCCATTTCATTTCTTCAGCATTGATCGGTACAGTAGAATGGTGGGTTAATAATGATTTAGTCTACTCTCCTAAACATATGGCATTGCAGTTAGTTAACTTAATAACAATTGGTCCATTACAGTCTTCAGGTTTTGAAATTGAGGCCTAAGATAAGAATTAGATAATTAAGCGTTCCAAATTTAATACAATAAGCAATTTCGCTAAATAGTAGCCTAACCTAGATTTTTATAACAAATGGGATTATATCTAAGGTCAATTACGTAATAGACCCTTAAAGCTGATATAATCCCTCATTCGACAATCCTCTTTTACCTTCACTTTTATATTTCACTCTTGTAAAAACAAAAAATTTTTCGTACCACTCTATTTTAGTAAAAATGGTAACGTTGTCATATGCTTTAACATTCAAAAAAATGTTTGAGTGTTATAGAAACATATTATATATAGTGAATATCTCACTTTTAAATAAAGATTCATCTGCTCTTAAAAACCATCAAAACTTTCTTATATCTTATAGTCCTCTTATTTTTTGTAAAACCTTCCAAAAATACTCTTTGAGATGAGTTTCACTTTGATTTTATTAATATAATTTTAAGCATAATATTGTACTTATCCTAGTGGATAAATAGCCTTTATTTCACCTCCTAAAAGTCTTGTAAAATAGTTATTAAATTATTCTTAAATTTTAAATAAAGTGATTGACAACCCAAAATATTGTTTGTAGAATCCATTTGCAGCTACATTTTTTTACAAATAGAGGTAATTATAGGTTAATTTTCTTCTATTTCAAAGTAGTAAAATATTACCATTATGAAAAAGAGGTGGAAAAATCGTCCGATGATTAAATAAGTTTTTATTATTTTAAAGTAGTTTGTTTTACTCTTTATGATAGTTACTTATATTTAAACAATGAGGGGAGAAATAAAAGATGTCAGACGATACTTTATATAAAAAATCATATCTAAATAGATTAGGTGAATTAAAGGAAAGATCGCCAAAGGTTGCCGCAAAGTTTATGCAGTTTGAACATGAGGTTTTTAATACTGGAACGATTCCTCCTAAAGCAAAAGAGTTGATTGCTATTGCTGTGGCCCATACAACAGGATGCCCTTATTGTATTGAAGCTCATGTAGCTAAGTATAAAAAACTAGGTGGAACGATGGATGAAATTTTAGAAGCAGTGACTGTAGCAGCTGCACTTAAAGCTGGGGCTGCAATTAGTCATAGCGTAAATGCCATCAATGCCTTCGAAAGAGAATAGAACTTTTGATTTTGTGATTTTAGAACACTAAAAAGAGGTGTAGACGGCGTGGAAAAGTTGATAGACAATCCTACTATTCCAAGTAGTAATTATTCTTCAATGATAGACTTGTTATCCCATAAAGCGATGATGCATCCTGAAAAAGTAGTCTACACATTTTTATATAATGACAACCAGAATGAAATTAATATTACTTATCAAGAACTTCATACGTGTGCTAAGCAAATCGCTGCTTACCTACAGCATTTAGGTTTAGAAGGGCAACGAGCTCTTTTGATGTATCCATCTGGAATAGACTATATTAAAGCCTTTCTAGGGTGTATCTATGCGAATGTAGTACCTGTACCTGTGTATCCTCCTGGATTGAGTAGAAATATGTTGCGTTTAAAAGCGATTATGGATGATGCAACTACTAATATTATTTTAACGACTACACACCTACATTCAAAAATAAGCTTTCATTTCTCAGATGAACTTTCAAATATGAACCTAAAGTGGATTCCGATTGACGACATACCCAATAACCATCAGTATCAGTGGTCGCAACCGAAGATAGCTAAGGAATCTTTAGCTTTTTTACAATATACTTCAGGATCTACATCTTCTCCTAAAGGAGTAATGGTTACTCACGGGAATATTTTGCACAATGAAGCCATGATTAAAGCAGCTTGTCAGCATAACGAGGACACAGTCATGCTCGGATGGCTACCAATGTATCATGACATGGGGTTAATAGGTAACATTCTACAACCACTATATCTTGGAGCAAAATGTGTATTTATGTCACCAATGGATTTTTTACAAAAGCCTTTTCGATGGCTAAGTGCTATTTCAAAGTACAAAGCGACTATTAGTGGTGGACCCAATTTTGCTTATGACTTATGTCTAAAAAAGATTACAGATGAACAAAAGAAGCAGCTTGATTTAAGTAGTTGGGAAGTTGCTTTTAATGGTGCTGAACCCGTGCGTTATGAAACTATTCAAAAGTTCGCACAGGCTTTTAAAGATTGTGGTTTTAAACTCAATCAATTTTTTCCGTGCTACGGTATGGCTGAGGCAACTTTATTTATAACAGGTAATGAAAAATTAACAAAACCTGTCTCCAAAGGCTTTTGCAAAGAAAGTCTTCTAGAAAATAAAGCTATAGAGCGACCTATAAATTCTGAATATTCAGTTAAATTGGTTGCGGAATGCCTTGGCTTCATCAGAAAGTAAAAATTGTTAATACTGACTCCTTATCCACATGTGCATCAAATGAAATAGGTGAAATTTGGGTTAAAGGAGATAGTATAGCCAAAGGATATTTTGGACGGGAACATGAAACGAATTATGCATTTAATAATACAGTGAAAGACACAAATGAAAATGGCTTTTTAAGAACTGGAGACTTAGGTTTCTTTCATGAAGGGCAGCTTTTCGTAACAGGTAGACTGAAAGATGTCATTGTAATGAGAGGGAAAAACCATTACCCACAAGATATTGAATTAACTGTGGAAAAAGCAGATGAAGCCATTATTTCAGGAGCAAGCGCTGCCTTCTCTGTTGATATAAATGGGGAAGAAAAGTTGATTATAGTTGCTGAAATTGAACGTAAATATAGACCTAGACAAAACAAAGAAAAAGATTCAAAGGATTATTTAGACAATGTCTTAAAGAACATCCGTCAACAAGTAATGGAGGAACATGAAGTTCAACCATACGCTATTTACCTTTTAAAGACTAGCAGTATACCAAAAACGTCTAGTGGAAAAATTCAAAGACGTGCTTGTAAAAACGCGTATTTAAATAATGGTTTAGAGGTTTGGCATAATTAAATTCATTCTTTTCCCTCTTTTCCTAATAAATTCATCCTACTACGCATAATGTACTTACTATTGTTGAAGGAGGGATGTTAAATGGGAAATTCATATAACACAATTGTAATTGGCGCTGGGCAAGCAGGATTAGCTATTGGTTATTATTTAAAGCAAAAATCTCTTTCATTTTTAATAATAGATTCTAATAGTAGAGTTGGAGACTCTTGGCGTCATCGCTACGATTCTTTAACCTTGTTTACACCTAGATCTCATAGTGCACTACCGGGTATGAACGTAGAAGGGTCGCCACATGGTTACCCTAATAAAGATGAGATTGCCGATTATTTAGAGAATTACAGTCGGCATTATAATCTTCCAATTCAACTGAATACAGCAGTTATTAATTTATTTAAAGAGAATGAGCAGTTCCACCTTGTTACTAATAAGGGGAATTACGTAGCGAAAAATATAATTGTTGCCACTGGGCCCTTTCAAAAACCCTTTGTACCAGACATTGAGAAAGATGTCTCAAAAGATATTTTTCAAATTCATGCAGCTCATTATAAAAACCCCTCTCAATTAAAAGAAGGAACAACTTTAATAGTGGGTGCTGGTAATTCAGGGGTACAGATTGCAACAGAGTTAGCTGAAAGCAGAGAAGTTTATCTATCTGTAGGTAAAAGAATGAAATTCCTACCCTATACATTACTGAATAGGAGTATTTTTTGGTGGTTCCAAGTGCTTGGAGTATCAAAAGCAACTATCCATTCGAAATTGGGACAGTTTATGAAAAAAAATGATCCGATTATAGGGAAAGAGTTAAAACCACTGCTAAACAGAGGAACTGTTAAAAAGGTTTCAAAAGTTTCAAAGGCAGACGGTAAGAGTTTAATTTGTCAAAATGGCGAGAAGGTCCAACCAGAGAATATCATCTGGGCCACTGGTTACCATAATGATTACGAATGGATTGAAGTCCCTAATATAATTGATGAAAACAATAATGTGATTCATGATCGAGGCATAACAAAAGAAAAGGGTCTTTACTTTCTAGGGTTATCATGGCAATACCGGCGAGGTTCCGCCTTATTATTAGGGGTTGGAGAAGACGCCAAGTTCTTAGCAAATCATATAACTTAATTGATATGAAAAGTTTTAATGGGGGTCCTAACTATGGAAAACGATAAGATTTTTATGATGATAAAAGACTCTATTTTAGTTTTTTCACCTTTAAAAGAAACGGATATTAAAATAGATAGCAATTTGTCCGGAGATTTAGCGCTAGATTCAACTGATCGTTTAGAGCTTGTTTTAGATTTAGAGCAGAAGTTAGATATTAGCATTCCAACTGAGGACTATAGCTGGTGTAATACGATTGAGGACGTTGTGTTGTTAGTAAAACAAATACAAGCTCAGAACACTAAGGAGGCTATTAAATGAACTTATCTACTCAATTAAAAGAACTAGGATTATCCCCATTAAATACATTAGTCGGCAGTGCTCATAACCTTTATAAAATGCCTTTTGATACAGTAAATGAATATAAAGGCAGCATTATCGCAGATAACTTTAACTATCATTATGAAAACAATGAATTTTATCGTGATTTATGTAAGAAGAAAGACGTTAGCCCTCAGGATATAAAGGGTTTTAATGATTTAGCAAAAATCCCTTTAATTCCAGTTCAAACATTTAAACAATGTGATTCTCACCTTCTTATGACATCGAAATTAAACGAAGTTGAATTCGAAATGAGAAGTACAGGAACAAGTGGTATCCCTAGTGTATCTCGTCGTGATCGTTTAACAATGGATAGTGCATTTGATAGTGTTGTAACCACATATAGAGAGTTCTTTAAGTTCTCCAGAGGGATGGGATTATTCCTTTTCCCACCAACTGAAGAAATGCCTGAAATGGGAATGGTAAAAGCACTGAACGTTTTTGCTGGTTTATTAGATGGTAGCGTTAATTTAGTGAAAAAGATAACATTCAACCCTGAAAAGGCTGTAGAAGTCTTACAGAGTTGGGATGGAAAGCACACTAGACACATAGTAGGTCCTCCATTTTTAGTATATAGATTAATTAAATATTGTATGGATCGCAATATTAAACTTAATTTAGAAAAAAACAGCTTTATTATTACGCTTGGAGGATGGAAAAGGTTCACTGGTGAAGAAATTCCACGAGCAGAATTTAATGAGCTATGTCATGAATATTTGGGTCTTCAAGCGTACAATGTGAGGGATATGTATGGATTAGTAGAAGCTAATATGCTTGCAGTAGAATGCCATAAACAAGAAAAACATATTCCACCATGGGTTCACGTTTCTATGCGTAATCCACACAATGTCTTAGAGGAAGTTGAATATGGGGAAAGAGGCGTTATTGCTATTTATGATCCAACCTCTATTTCTTATCCAGGATTCATTCTGACAGAAGATGTTGGCTATTTAAGAAAAGATACATCTTGCGAATGTGGTCGTAATGGACAGACGTTAGTATATATTTCAAGGATGCCAGGCGTAGAAGTAGGTTGTTGTGCAATTAACCTTGAAAAGTTTATCGAAGAAAAAGAAAAAGGCATGGCTATCAAAGGGGGAATTTAAAATGTTCAATGATATAATCTGTGATCATTTTATGAATCCTAGAAATATTGGTGAACTTACAGATGCGGACTATGTTATCGAAATCAGTAATCCTATTTGTGGTGATACAGTACACATGTATTTAAAGTTAAACCAAGAGGTTATTTCCGATGTAGCTTATAGAGCTTATGGATGCTCTACATCTATTGCTACAGCAAGTATTGTTTCAGAAAAAATAGTTGGTATGTCTAAAGCTGAAATTTCGTCTATTACACGAGATGATGTTGTTGAATGGTTAGGTGAGTTAGAACCTTCACAGCTTCACTGTGTTGATATCGCTTTAAATATTCTAAATCAGTGTGCAAATCCAACAAAAAAGAAGTTTGAACAGAAAGAGTTTCTGGTAGAAGGGGAAGGTGCATTTTAACAATGCATACACCTATTTATTTTGACTATAATGCCACTACTCCTATTGATCCAAGAGTATTAGAAGGTATGTTACCGTATCTTCAAAATCATTTTGGAAATCCGTCGAGTACTTATTCTATAGGGTATCGTGCTAAAGAGGCCATTGAAATAGCACGTAAAGATATAGCTAATCTTATTGGTGTTGAGGATGGTAATATATTTTTTACAAGTGGTGGATCTGAGGCAAATTCCACTATATTAAAAGGCATAGCAGCTAAAAGTTCAAAGAAGAAGCATATTATTACAAGTTCAATTGAACATCCAGCTATCTTAAAAACGTGTGATTACTTAAGAAAGCATCATGGATTTCAAATTACTACAATACCTGTCAATTCGGCTGGTATTGTGGATGTTAATGATATTGAAAGAGCTATAACTAGCCAAACCGTTCTTGTTACAGTCATGATGGTAAATAATGAAATTGGGTCTATACAGCCTATAAAAGAAATAGGTAACCTGTGTAAAAAGCACAATATTCATTTCCATTGCGATGCAGTGCAGGCAGTTGGGAAAATACCAGTTAATTTAAAGGAACTTCCAATTGATAGTTTATCCATGTCAGCACATAAAATTTATGGACCTAAGGGAGTAGGGTGTTTATATTTACATGAAGGTGTGAATATTCCTCCTCTTATCCTTGGGGGATCTCAAGAATTTGGTATGCGTTCTGGAACAGAAAATGTAGCAGGTATTGTCGGTTTTGGGATTGCTGCAAAAATAGTTCAAGAAGATCTATACTTCAATCTTACAAAGACAGAGTACCTACGTAACTTATTCTTAACTAATCTCCATGCAGAAATTGAGGATTGTTTAATAAACGGAGACATACATGCTAATGTTCCCTCCACGATAAACATTCAATTTTCTGGGATTAGAGGAGAATCCTTAGCCAGTATGTTAAATGAATTAGGAATTTGTGTATCTATTGCTTCTGCATGCAGCTCTACTTCATCTAAACTTTCACATGTATTAAAAGCAATTGGTAAAACAGATGAAGAGATTAGAAGCTCAATCCGTATAAGTATAGGTGCGTTAACTACAGAGGATGAAATAAATCAGTTAGTTAGACATTTAAAACAATCCGTGATGAGATTGCGTTCTTTCTCCCCTAAGTATCAAATGTCTATATAGCTATATAAGAATAAAAAGATCTAAGAATAGTAGTTGAAAGGTAGTGGGACTATATGGATGAATTAGTATTTAAGCAATTTAAAGTTGCAAAAGATTTTTTTATTAGAAACGTAGAAGCTATTTCCACAGAAGTAGCGAGTGTTCAGCCAGATGGCTTTAACAATACAATTCATTGGCATATTGGCCACGTATTAACATTCACTGAGCAATTAATGTTTGGCTTTCCAGAAAAAACAACTTACCTTCCAGTAAACTATATCGAATTGTTTGGAAATGGCACGAAACCGGCTGACTGGAAAGGTGAGGTGCCGAGCTTAGAAGAATTGATTATTCAGCTTAAGGATCAGTCCATTCGTCTTCAACAAATTCCAAGTGAACAATTAAAGGAAACTCTTCAAAAACCATTTATGGGATTTGAAACTTTTGGGGAACTAGCAGGATTGGCCGTTCTACATGAATCCAATCATTTAGGCCATATCCAAGCAATGAAACGCGTTGTTAAATATGAAAGTGTAAAAAAATAATCAGTTTAGGTACAGATGAAAGGTACCCTCTAGCCGTTCATATTACTAAGCTCTAAACAAAAAACAAGCATTTGTTTTCAAAGGCTTGTTTTTTTGTTTAGAGAGTTTTTATATAGAAATGTTTATCACTATGTTACAGGTCATCCATGATACAAATTTGATAAAAGTCAGAGGGGAAATTTAGTAATTACTTTTGGAGTTGGCTGTGACCATACACTAAATAGTTTAATTATAAAGGAGATGAAGTAGATGATAATTTACAATAAGCTAGTCAGAGATCGTATCCCTGAAATTATCCAAGAATCTGGAGAGGAAGAGTTAAAGGAGTATTTAGCAGCTTCTAAGTCCAAAGAAGTTATAGAAGAACTTGCGGATTTATTAGAAGTAATTTATGGACTAGCACAGTGTCATGGGTTTTCCATTAAAGAGTTAGAGACAGTTAGACAATGTAAAAAGTATAAAAAAGGAGCCTTTGATAAAAGATTATTCTTAGTGGAAGTCCATAAGAAAGATTAAAAATTAATTTCTAGTTACATAAGAAAAAAACCTACTGATTGTGGTTCTGATGAGGGCCTTGTTTCTCTTTTATTCAATTTTTTATACATCATAGATATAACGGGGGTTCCTTGGATAAGTGGATAAGGATTTAATGTATAAAAAGTGCACGTTATATACTCGCACAGAAAAATATAGTCTATATGGAAAAAACATGTTATTATGTTTCTGCACATGCATTTTATAGTAAAAAGCCACCTGTCCTGCAAATACTAGGTGGCTTTTTATTTTGTTAACGATAATAATTACTTTAACATCTTGTAATAGATTTAAATATCTCGTTCGTAAAAGTATACTTTTACGGAAGTCGTATTTATTTCTGTTTCAAAACGTACATTTGAACAACAATTTAAAATACAACTCTTTTTTTATGTATGTACATATTTTTTACTCTTTTGAGCAAATTAACTGAGATGGATGAATCATCACTTTACGACTAACGTTCAATAAACAGAAAATCCACTGATTAAGCCCAGTGGATTTTTTTGTTTTTAAGCAATATAGGAAGCCGTATCGATAATGAATTCTCAGCTATCTAATTATGGGCCTTTTCTAGAGCTAGTTTTATACCAAATACTATCAGTATAGTACCTGTTATTCCTTCGATAACCTTTTGTGTCTTAGGCTTCTTCATAAAAGCACTAATCTGGTTAAGTAAATAAATATAAAATAAATACCACACGACGGTTAATACAATATAAGTTATCCCAAGTATAAGAAACGGCATAAACGTATGGCTTTCAGGATTCACGAACTGTGGCAGAAAGGTTAGGAAGAAAACAGCTATTTTTGGGTTTAGTAAATTGGTAAGAAAACCTTGTTTGAAAGAAGACTTATTCTTATATTTATTTTCAGTAGTTGTTTCTGCTTTTTCTTTATTTCTCAATGTCCATAATGACTTGATGCCTAAATAAATTAAGTAAACTGCACCGATATATTTGAAGATAGAAAATAACAAAACCGATTTCGCAATAATCGCTGAAAGTCCTAAAATAGCAGTTAATGTGTGAATAGATAGTGCGCAACAAATTCCAAGCATCGTTTTAAACCCTCCCTGTCTCCCAACAGTTAGAGTGTTTTTTGTCATGATTGCAGTATCCGGACCAGGTAAAATAACTAGGAATATGCATGTAATCACAAACAAATAAAAGTTTTCCATTTTGTTATCGCCTCTCGATCAAAATAGTTCTGTGTATATAATTCTCACATGTTATTATATGTTAATCGCTTTATTAATTGAAGATAAAACACTGTAATATTTTTCATTGGTTTTTCTGAACTAATGAGTTCCTTTTATTGTGCGTTTCAGAAAAGTGATTATGTTAACTAAACATATATATGAAATACAGATTAAAAACAGAAAATGCTACTGAAGTTTACTCTTTTATACAAAAAATAAGCTTATAAATGAAGGAGCTTTATCTTCAGCATAGAATATTTCTATACATTCAAAAGAAAAAGGAGTTGTTTTTGTGCATCAACAAATGGAAACCAGCAAAGAAATAAAACTTTTGAAAGCTGAAATTGATTTATGTAATCAGATTAAAAAGTTATTGATGGAAAAAGGGCAGAGGTATTTATCTTCTAAACAAGAGTATACAGATTATGATATTTTAAAAATTGCTTTAAATAGATTAATGAATGAAGTAAATTTCAGGTATTAAAAGACTAAAAAAACTACCTGAAAATATAAAGGATATAGCTATTATTTAAAATGTTACATAATAAATTTATCTAAATGGAAAAAGAGAAGATCACAAATGTGTTCTTCTCTTTTATTTTATAGGTTCCTGTAAAGATAATATACAGCGTTTGACTATATGGTCGATATTAGATACTTTTTAAAAAATAGAGCACGTTAACCATCACTCTTACAAATAAAGTGAAATAAATTATTATTTAATGTAAAAGGTTAAAAATACATGTACTCCTGCTTTAATAGTAATTCCTGATTTATCGCGTAAGGGATCTAAACATACAATATCCATTGCTTGGACTAATGGATGTGAGCCCGCAATGTATATGGCTTCAAATAATTCATCCGTTCTCATTCCTCCTGTTGTTCCTGCTGGTACACCAGGGGCATAAGCCACATCAAGAACATCCATATCTACTGTTAGATAGATGACATCCACTTCCTTGGCTAAATCATCTAAGGCTCTTTCAACTATGCAAGAAATCCCTGTTTTTCTAGCTTGAAGTAAGGTTACGTAATTAACACTTTTAGTATCTGCATACTCTTTGAGAGATTTCGAGTTATAAAATCCATGCAGGCCAATATTCCAAACGTTTTTGCCTTCAATTGTACCACTCTCAATCAGGTTTCGAATGGGTGTTCCATTTGATGGTCCGTTATCTTCTAAACTACGTAAATCAAAATGTGTATCGAATTGAAGAATCCCTATACGTTGTTCTGGATGCGAATCTTTCCAGCCTTTTACTAACATAGCCGTAATCGAATGATCTCCCCCTAACATGATAGGCAGTGTATGAGGGTGATATTTCCGCATTGAAATCATGGCTTCTTTAATATACTGATGAGAAAGTGAAATATCTGTTACATGCTGTTTGACATCGCCTAAATCTAAAACCGATAAGGGGGTCAAATCCGTATCATATTCAATATGATACGGATTAAACGATTTCCATAGTTGTCTCATGGCCAAGGGAGTTTCACTTGCTCCTGATGCACTAATAGAAGATCTGGAAAGAGGGACTCCCAAAACGGTTACATCTACAGCTTGAAAATCTATTTCATCTTGGACCTCAAAAGTCTCGATCCAATCACTTACCTTAGGTTCAGTTGAACGCTGTCTTTCCCAATGAAAAGAGGGACGATTAAGTTGTGGATACGGGTACGTCACGTAAAGCCCCACCTTCCACAATCACTTGTCCTTTTTTAATGACAGTATCTACAAGGTTCACTGCATAGTTATACTGCAACGTTTGATAATTCGGTGCATCAAATAAAACAAGGTCCCCTTTCTTTCCTACTTCGATACTTCCAACTTCATCAGCTCTTCCAATGGCATGAGCTGCATTAATTGTACATGCTGTTAGAACTTCGGCTGGCGTCATCTTCATCGTAAGACATGCTAGATTCATAATAAAAGGTAACGATTCAGTAGGTGATGACCCTGGATTACGATCAGTTGAAAGGGCAACCGGAACTCCAGCTTCAATCATCTTTCTTGCATTCGCAGGCTTCTCCATTAAAAAGAACGCTGTACCTGGCAACAAGACTGCAATAACACCACTTTTATCCATTTGTTTAATACCTTCATCGGATGCCTGTAATAAATGGTCGGCTGAAACAGCCCCTACCTTTGCTGCAAGTTCTGCACCGCCAAATTGAACAATTTCATCTGCATGTATTTTTGGCTTTAATCCGTAGACTTTTCCTGCCTCAAGAATTTGCTCCGACTGTTCAATTGTAAAGACTCCTTCTTCACAAAAAACATCGCAAAACTCAGCCAAATTTTCTTCTGCAACTCTTGGAATCATTTCCTCTATCACTAAACGAACAAATTCGTCTGGATTTTCTTTATATTCAACTGGAACAGCATGAGCTCCCATGAAGGTAGAAACTATATCAATAGGATGCCTTTCGTCGAGCTTTTTGGCTGCTCGTAGCTGTTTCAATTCATCTTCTAGTGTCAAACCATATCCACTTTTCGCTTCAACCGTCGTAACTCCATATTGTAGAAAACGATTTAGGCGTTTGGAGGTTTCTTGAATCAATTGTTCTTCTGTAGCTTCTCTTGTACTTGTTGTTGTTTGGAGAATTCCTCCGCCTGCCTTTAGGATATCAATATATTTAGCTCCGTTTAATCGCATCTCTAGCTCTTTTTCACGACTTCCCCCAAACACAATGTGAGTATGAGGATCGATTAGACCTGGAGTAACAATCTTTCCTGAAGCCTCAATCGTATTGATATGTCCATTCAAAGTACGAACATAACGTTCTGCTTCAACATCCGATCCAACAAACGTAATCAACCCATTTTCTACTACAACACTGCCATGCTCGATAATACCGATATCGGACATATCTTGAGCGCGTTTTGGTTCTTTAGTTCCGCCTCTAACTGTAATCAGTTGTGAGGCGCGTTTAATATACGTAATAGATGACATGATGCTCACTCCTTTTCTTTTAGTCTAATGTTGGAATGTTCATGCCTTTTTCTTTGGCAGTTTGAATGGCTAATTCATAGCCTGCATCTAAATGACGAACTACCCCCATACCAGGGTCTGTTGTTAATACGCGTTCAAGACGTTTAGCCGCATCTTCCGTGCCATCTGCTACTACGACCATACCTGCGTGAAGAGAATACCCCATGCCTACGCCACCACCATGGTGAACAGATACCCAACTTGCCCCTGCGGCTGTATTAACTAGTGCATTTAAAATAGGCCAATCTGCTACAGCATCACTGCCATCTCTCATCGCTTCTGTTTCGCGGTTTGGCGAAGCAACAGATCCCGCGTCTAAATGATCTCTACCAATAACAATAGGTGCTGAAAGTTCTCCAGATGCAACCATTTCATTAATAATTTTTCCAAATCGTGCACGTTCTCCATATCCTAACCAACAGATACGTGCCGGTAATCCTTGAAATTCAATTTTTTCTCTCGCCATTTTAATCCAGTTACAAAGGTGAGTATTATATGAGAATTCACGTAAAATGACTTCGTCTGTTTTATAAATATCTTCTGGATCACCTGATAAAGCTACCCAACGGAAAGGTCCTTTTCCTTCACAGAATTGAGGACGGATATAAGCAGGTACAAAACCTGGGAAGTTGAACGCGTCTTTTACGCCTTCATCTAACGCTACTTGACGAATATTATTTCCGTAGTCGAAAGCAATGGCTCCTTCTTTCTGCATATCTAACATAGCCTGAACATGAACAGCCATACTCGCCTTAGATTTCCTTACATATTCTTCAGGATTTTCAGTACGTAATACTTCCCCTTGCTCTAAGGTAAAGCCTACTGGAAGGTATCCATTTAATGGATCATGCGCGGATGTTTGATCCGTTACAATGTCTGGAATAAATCCACGTTTAATCATTTGAGGAAGCACTTCAGCTGCATTTCCAACCACACCAATCGAGAGCGCTTTTCCTGAGTCTTTTGCTTCTTGTGCTAAAGCAATGGCGTCATCTAAGCTTTCTAACACAACGTCACAATAGCGTGTTTCAATTCGTTTTTCAATACGTGTTCGGTCAACATCAATTCCAATGACTACGCCCCCTGCCATTGTAACGGCTAATGGCTGAGCGCCTCCCATGCCTCCTAATCCAGCTGTTACGGTAATGGTACCTTCGAGACTACCATTAAAATGTTGTTTCGCACATTCAGCAAATGTTTCATACGTACCTTGTACAATTCCTTGACTTCCAATATAAATCCAGCTACCGGCTGTCATTTGCCCATACATCATCAATCCTTTTTTATCGAGTTCATGGAATTTTTCCCAATTTGCAAAGGCCGGAACAATATTGGAGTTAGCTAAGAGTACACGTGGTGCATCTTTATGAGTTTTAAAAACAGCTACTGGTTTTCCAGACTGTACTAATAGTGTTTCATCCTCTTCTAGATCTTTCAAAGTGGTTACGATACGATCGAATGCATCCCAATTTCGAGCTGCCTTCCCTATTCCCCCATATACAACTAATTTCTCCGGATGTTCTGCCACTTCCGGATCTAAATTGTTCATTAACATACGAAGAACTGCCTCTTGTATCCAACCTTTTGTATTTAATTCTTTTCCATGAGGCGCCTTAATTACTTTTTGTTCAGTAGTCATATTTCTTCCCCCTGTAAATAAATTCAAATAATTTTAAACTGTTTTTTAAAATTTATTCTTATAGATAATTACTTATACTCTGGCCATATTTCATACGGGTTTACTTTACGAAGGAAATCTCATAAATCTTCATAATTGAGAAAAAGAAAGATTGATATCCTAATATTTTAATGAGTTTATGCTAGAGTTTTATAATAAAAACGACTTCACACGTTCATTAACGTACCATTTCGTAATTAACTTCTTTTACAACCCCTTTTAAATCAGCAGCCAATTTTTCAATATCACGTGAGAAGATTCGATCTTTTGTAATTGTTGGAACAGATTTTCTAATTCTCGAATAAAGTTTCGTTGTTTCTGGAGCTAACTTACTTACACCTCTAATATCAGCAGCCTGAGCAGCACAGATAGCTTCGATGGCAAGAACCCTTCTACTATTTTGAATAATTTGATAAGCATGGCGAGCAGCAGTTGTTCCCATACTCACATGATCTTCTTGATTAGCAGAAGATGGAATAGAGTCTACACTAGAAGGATGAGCTAATGTCTTATTTTCCGAAACTAATGAAGCAGCAGCATATTGAGTAATCATTAAGCCTGATTGAAGACCAGGGTCAGGACTTAAAAATGCCGGTAAATCACTTAGTTGGGGATTCACCAATCGTTCGATACGTCTTTCAGAAATATTTCCTACTTCAGACATTGCAATTCCAAGAAAGTCCATCGCAAAAGCGATAGGTTGTCCATGAAAGTTTCCACCGGAAATAACATTTCCACTGTCCGAGAAGATTAGTGGATTATCTGTTGCTGAGTTTATCTCAATCGATAGTTTCTCTTTTACATAATTTAAAACTTGTTGAATAGCACCATGGACTTGTGGGATACATCGTAATGAATACGCATCTTGAACTCGAATTTGTCCTTGAGTAGTGGTTAGTTGACTACCGTCAAGGTAAGAAAGAATTCGTTCAGCCACTTGTTTCTGTTCAGGGTAAGGTCTTACAGAATGAGATTCTGGTGTGAAAGCGTCAACAATTCCTTGTAAACCTTCTAATGTTAGGGAAGCAATTCCATCTGAAAGGTCAGCTAACTTTTGAGCCTCCATATAAGCAACCACACCTACAGCAGTCATAGCTTGGGTTCCATTGATTAAAGCAAGCCCTTCCTTAGCTTGCAATTTGATTGGTTGAAGGCCTGCTAATTTCAATGCTTCTGCACCTGACATTTTTTCACCATTAAAGACGGCTTCTCCTTCTCCAACTAATAATAGGGCTAAGTGCGATAGAGGAGCTAGATCACCACTTGCTCCTAGGGATCCTTGACTAGGAATAACTGGAACGATATTTTGATTTAAACAATCTATTAATAACTGCAGTGTTTCTAGACGAATTCCTGAATAGCCTTTCGCTAATGCATTAGCTCTTAGAAGTAACATAACCTGGCTTACTTCTATAGGAAATGGCTCCCCAAGCCCACAAGCATGGCTTCGAATTAAATTGATTTGTAAGTCAGCTAAATCATCCTTTGAAATAACTGTGTCACTGAATTTCCCAAATCCTGTGTTCACACCGTAAATTACCTTGTTATTGGTAATGCTATCCTCCACTAAAGCTCTACTTCTTTTGATATTTTCTAGCGCGTGATCACTAATTTTAACAGAATAACCTTCATAAATAACTTGATGAATTTGTTCATACGTTAATGAGTTACCATCTATTTGAACAAACATTCTAATCACTCCTTTTTAAATTAAAAAATCTTATTGTTTTTTGAACATAAAAAGGGGCTATATCAAAAAAGAAACAAATCTTTTTTGATATAGCCCCCTATAAACTAAACTGAATAAACTATGGGCTTTAAATACAATTTTAAATATCTAAAACAAACATAACTAACAATGCTATATGAATCTATACTTTAAGATCTAAAGCTTAAAGCAACTAATGTATCTGAAACTAGTATCTCTTTATCTGAATACTTTGTCAATTGTTTTTTGAAAAATTTAAAAATATTTATTTAAATTACTTTGAATAGATTTTTTTAGATATGGTTAAATCCAAAACCTAATGCATCATGTTCAAACCCTTTTTTTGGGGCCCCTATAGTTCCATAGACACATACACTAATCCATTCTCCACCATAACCAGAGGAGTCAATATTTCCTCTGACAATTGAAAAAGTTAAACCAACTGTACGTAAAATATCTCCTAACTGTAAAGTCCCCCTACTTACTCCCTGAATTGCTTCCAATATGGCATGATAAAGAGCATGGACTTCCCTATACGAATTAGCATTTATAATATGGTTATTTTTAGCACTTGTTTCAACAGCAGCAACTACTTTTGATAGCTCCATAGCCCCAACTTTTCCAACTGTATAGTTATAACCCCTTGAGTCCAGTTCTTGTTCAACTTCTTTCATCAGTTCAGTATTATGCAAGAGAACCAATAAAGAAGTTAACTTACCCATTGAAAAATTATTCTTTTGTTTAACCTGATTGCTCATAAGATGTTCCCCCTTTGTGCTTCCCTTACTACTAGATTAGTATATACTGAAGGGTATATTAGTTGTCAATCTAGCTTTTGATAGCGCATACATTTCTGCGTTGACAACTATTTATTCGGTAGATATACTGAATATAATTCTGAAAATTCTAGATAATCTAGCCTTTAGTGGATGAATTAAATTTTAGTTAATGGAGGATCTTAACAAAAAGATGGAAATATAAAAATCAGGTATGATGTTATTTTTTAGAATAGGGTTTTCTCCAAGAGAGTAGATCAGATACCTATCAAACTTAAAAATATTACTTATATAAGTTTATTTAGGTGTAGTTAAGTAAATAAAACAAGACTCCAATTTAGTTATTAGTTTATAGAATGGAACTTGGCAAAAAGGAAATTAGTATTTTTGCGAAGTTTTTTTGTATTGGAAAGACTTATAGTAACTTGTAAAGGAAAGCTAGATTATATTTTTTTGAGATTTTAATAGATATTTTAAAAATCATAAAAAAACTATATTCATTCAAAACATATTTTAAATTATCTCCAACCGATCTGCTCATTTAAATTTTTAGTTTAAAGGAGAACCCTGTTTATAACATAAAAATAATTAAATCATACTATTAGGAAGAGGGTTATACATGCATAGTAAAAAAATAGAAGTACCCAATGAGCTTCAAAGAAATATGAAAAGCAGACATTTATTTATGATTTCAATCGGTGGAGTAATTGGAACAGGACTTTTTCTAAATTCGGGTCATATTATCAATGAAGCTGGTCCTGGTGGGGCTATATTAGCTTACCTCGTTGTGGGTTTCTTAATGTACTTAGTTATGCTTTGCCTTGGTGAATTGACCGTATCTATGCCGGTGACAGGGTCATTTCAAGCCTATGCAACAAAATATATAGGACCTGGAACAGGTTTTACTGTGGGATGGATGTACTGGTTGAATTGGGCAGTTACAGTAAGTGTTGAATTCACAGCATCTGGATTATTAATGCAGCGCTGGTTTCCTGATATTCCTGTTTGGGTTTGGTGTGCTATTTTTGGAACTTCTTTGTTTATCATTAACTCTCTGTCTACTCGGAGTTTTGCAGAAACAGAATTTTGGTTTTCAAGTATTAAAATCGTAACCATTTTATTATTTATTATAATTGGGGCAGGTATAATTTTTGGATTTCTTGATACTCACGGGGCAAAAAATACAGTTCAAAGTGTTTCTACCATAATGAATAATGGAGGACTTTTTCCAAATGGATTTAGTAGTGTTTTCTTTGCCATGATTGGAGTTGTTTTTTCTTTTCAGGGAACCGAATTGATTGGTATTGCAGCTGGAGAATCTGAAAATCCACATAGGGAAATCCCTAGAGCTATTAAAAATACAGTTTGGCGAACAGTATTTTTTTATGTAATTTCCATGCTTATCCTCGTTAGTTTAGTCTCCTGGCAAAAAGCAGGATCAGTGGATAGCCCATTTGTCTATGTTTTCGACAATGTTGGGATACCGTATGCAGCAGATGTGATGAATTTTGTTATTCTCACTGCGGTTTTATCGGTTGCAAATTCAGGGTTATATGCATCCACACGAATGTTATGGGCTATGAGCCGCGAAGGATTTGCTGGGAAATCTTTTTCAAAATTAAGCCAAAAGGGGGTACCATTACGCGCATTAAGTGTAACTTTTTTAGTAGCATGTCTATCCCTCTTAACAAGCTTCATTGCTGCTAATACTGTTTTTCTAATTTTAGTATCGATTGCTGGCCTAGCTGGTATCACTGTTTGGATGTTAACTGCCTTATCTCAATTAAATTTCCGTAAAGCTTATATTGCGGAAGGAAATGATATTAATCAATTAAACTTCCGTACACCTCTGTATCCTATTGTTCCAATTACCTGCTTTATACTCTGTTTAGTAGTCATTGTTAGTATGGCTTTTGTTGATTCTCTCAGGGCTGCTTTATACTGCGGTATCCCATTTGCAATTGGATGCTATGCCTACTATTACTTACGTATTCATAAGAAAATAGATAAGGAAAAAGATACAATAATATTAAAGAGAAGTTCTGGAGAATAGACCTAGTGAGAATTACATTCTTCCTTTAATTAATGAATCATTGAGTAAATCACGATGTTTTCATTACTTCTTTTTGATTTTTTAGCAGATTTTATCCTTGGATAAGATCTGCTTTTTAATTACAATAACAAATATTATACAAGAATTAATCCATCAAGACTTTTTATAAAACATGTGGTTAAACTCTGTCATCTGAATATGAGTTACCTCTATATTTTTCAAAAAGCCTTTAATCCGTTTATTCTGAAATAAAAAGAGCCTCTGAGATTTCTTGTGGTACAAAAGCTATTCTTTACTATGTGCTTCGGAAGGAGACATTATGATAACTGGAAATTATTCTCAATATAGAAAAAATCTCCGAACATAGCAGAACAGAGATTACTACAGAATGATTGTTCTTATATAATGCAAAGAAAGACTGATCCTTTGTTAAGAAGGTCAAATACATTATAATGTTCTTCAGATTTTAAAGTTGTGAATTTCCTCACAGCTATCGAAACAATTATTTGTTATCTTACCAACTTAACATATAATCTTTTAATAAAGAAGGTGAGCCTATGTGGAAGGATTTAATACAAAATATTTCAACAGAATGTGTATATGGAGAACCGGCTAGTATAGAGGACATAGAAGTGCTGGAAAAGCTATTTAGTATTCAGATTCCAAAAGAATTAAGAAGTTTATTGTACGAAACAAATGGTGTAAATGATGGTTATGGTTGCTCATTAATTTGGTCTATAGAGAAAATTATAAGAGAAAATTTAAATTTAGGAGACAGAATGGAGGACGTATACATCCCTTTTAACAATTTGTTATTTTTCGCAGATGCTGGAAATGGTGATATGTTTGGATATTCAACATCAGATAGATCTATAAACCAACATGATATTTATGTTTGGAATCATGAGAACAATCAACGAGCCCAGATTGCACCTTCATTGAAACATTTTATAGAAGATTGGATAAGTGGAAAGTTAAGTATTTAAATAGTTCCTTGTTTTATTTTCTTTATTTTTTATTGTGCTGACTCGATCATAATAAAGTGTGCCTAATTAAAAAAGAATCTTTAATCATATGAATATGATATATTTGTAGAGAAACTGATTATATTTTTACAAATTTCATCTAATACTTAAAAATAAAAGGCTACATCATTTCATAATGATATGGCCTTTTATTTTATTAATGTCCAGGTTTGTCTTCTATAGATAGCCCATAAACGTATACTTTTGCAGACATCTAATTCTATGTCGTTTTAAAACATTAAAGGAATAAA
The DNA here is from genome assembly GCF_023824195.1 of Priestia megaterium. NCBI lineage: Bacteria > Bacillati > Bacillota > Bacilli > Caryophanales > Bacillaceae > Priestia > Priestia megaterium. The sequence goes on along the minus strand of NZ_CP085443.1, from coordinate 98,201 downwards.
GTTAAGAATTTTATTTAAATTAATAAAATTACTTTAACGAAATTCAAATAAAAGGTTAATTAATACTTTTTATTAATTAATTTACTTTTAATTGATTTTTAACCATATTTTAATGATTCACTATAGTCATTGGATTATAATGGAATCACCAAAGTGATTATCCTTCTTTCAACTTGCTTTCTATCTAAAGCAAGTCTTTTTATTTATCAGAATGAAAATGACTAAAATGATATAGGTTGCACGGTATCAACATATTTCATTAGTAATCAGACTAAAATATGTTTCAAATATACAGAGAAGCGCTCTCTGAGGGAATTAACTTTGGTTTTACATATAATAAATGGTTCGACGTAAATTTGAGCAATTTAGAAGCGCTTATTTTCTTCTTAGTTATTGATTTTGAAACGCTCGCTTTTTGAAATTAGTTAACCTAATGTCACTCTTAAGAACTAAAAACGCCTTTCATCAAGAAGTGTTTATAACGTGCTATATTTAATAAACTTCATTTCTATATACAATCCAAAAGTTAATAACATATATACTGATAAAGAATGGAAATAGGAGAGGATATTCTTGACTAAAAATCATCCATATTTAGATGAGAAAGTTATGACTATAAAAATCGTTACTGAAATGACAGGTTTATCAGAAAGACAAGTTCGTTATTATGAAGCTCGGGAGCTTATTTTCCCAAAACGGAATTCTTCAGGTACCCGAATGTATTCCTTTTCCGACATTGAAAGGTTAATGGATATTGCAGAAAAAATTGAAGATGGCGTTCGAACCCGAGAAATGCGTAAGGATTTATTTTAAAGTAGGTAAATTTGATTTGTTCTTTTAGTCTTTGTTCATGCTTACTCAATCTGTATCTTCAATATTTACTGGATTATTTTTATTCGAATTTTTTATAAATGTATATAAGAGAGGACTTTTATGCATTCCATTATCATTTAGTCTAGAGAGAAACATTGATACATAAAGGGTGTATAAAGATTTGCATATTCTATAAAAATGACTCTGTTAGAACCCTTACTCCCATAAGGGTTCTCTTTTTTCGTATGTGCCGAAAAGAGTGATTATGTTAACTGGCTTTGTATATGGTATACAAAGAAATCATTGAGAGAAATACTAAGTTCTTTTAACACTCTTCAGAAGAAGTACAATTGGTTGTTAACAGATTTAGATGGATCTTTACCAGATACTTATCTTGATTACTTTATGGATTATAGAATTTATCCTAATGAGGCTAGAGGAAGCACTTATTGGATTACAGGTGAAAAGCTCACAGAGCTAGCTAATAAAGAAGATATATATTTTGCATGGGGAGTTTTTTCTGCTTTCAATAAGAACGAACATATAGATTTAGATATGCTTAAGGAGGAACCTTATGCTGATGGGAATCCAAATTTTTGGGTTGAAACACCAATTATTCAGCATCCAAAAGCAATGACAGAATTGGTGTTGTGGGACTCATCTTTAGTATTACTTTTGAGTAAGGATAAAAAAATATCTACTAATTTTAGAAATAAGTTTAAAGAGTTTAAAGATCTTGAGTCCTATAATAAAGAACCTTTTTAAATGATTTTTACTACCTATAACGCACATTATGGTAATTAACAATCTTTTGGATAAATGTGTTAAATTTAATGATATAGGAGGGATATGCTTGGTTTATTTAGTTTTTACAATTGTTGTTTCAATAATTTTTATTTTTAATATTGTTAAAGACCGGAATTTTATATGGTTGTGTATGTTCATTCCTCTTTTGATACACTTTCTTATTACTCAAACTCAACTTTTTAACTTTATAATTGACCCTTTTAAGATTTGGGTTATTTTAATTATATATATTGCAACATATTTCACTGTATTTTTATATGATTTTAATAAAATGAATCCTGAAAAAAACCCTTATAATTAAAATATATTTTAATTATAAGGGTTTTTTACCGATAATGCTGACTATGGTAAGTAGAAATTGTATGTAACGTATTTTTCTTTTTTCCTAGTTTTGTTATTCTTTAGCAAAGATTAGTTAGAAATGAGATGAAGTTATGGATCAAATTACGATGCGAGGTAAGCAAGGATCTATTCAAATTAAGTCAGGAGAGAAATACGGTTTTTCCAATAGAAAAAGCCATTTTGGAGGTTATGATATTGAAGGCACGGTTGAAATAAAAAGTGGAAATTATTATGTACTTGGAGAATTGTGGTTCACTACAAACGATATGTATGAATTTTATCAAGCATTAAACAAATGCTATAACACCCTTCAAGATGTAGCCACTTTTATAAACTACGAAACGTCCCTTCAAATAGAATTTGAATTTAATAATTTGGGTCAATTCTTCATACAAGGTTACTATAGAGAAAAGCCTTATCTGGAAAACGTACTACAATTTGAGATAGAAAGTGATCAAAGCTTTATTTTAGCTACGTTAAATGAATTAAAAGCATTTTTGAGCCAATATGGTGATGTCGAGTGAGATAATTCATAGGTGTGCAATTGAAAAATCAAAGGTAGCATAAAGCACCTTTGATTTTTATTTCCGATAAGCTGTTTTATGTAAATTAGCTAATTAACTAATTTAAGTTTGATTTTTAAGTAATAGTAATAAGGATATTCATTCTTGTTCATGATAATGGAATCTCAAAATTAGTATATAACTGCTGCATCTACCGCAAATATAAACATTTTTCGATAATCCCATATTGGATCAGACCAATTTCCTTGAAGCACATGAGAGGTATAAAGGAATAGGATTGCTACGACACAATAGATAAATAAGTAGAGCATATTAAATTTCTTAGGCCATTTATTTAAAAATATTTGCAGTGGTACGGCTACAACAGAATAAGGAATGAGTGTAATAAGTGATTCGTATCTATGTTTTTAAATATATGCATGTAAAGTCAAAGTAACAAACATGAATTCACTCAAACCTGATTGATAGGCGCTTGTTTAACATATGAAGGGATTATTTGGACTTAAAACCCTAAAACCCTTCTAAAAAGCCACTCCTTTAGGATGACTTTAATTACACAAATGTTAATGTTTTACGCTACCAAAATAGATACCCATTAGGTAATGAAGTCGGAATTCTTTAGATACTATGTAGCTACTGCAGTAAGCTTTACTGTCTACTTGAAGAATAAAAAAGAAACCCTACTACAGTAGGGAGGGATAGATAGTAATGGAATGTATGTTCTTTTTCATGACGGCTAAAAAATAACGTAAAAAGGAGCAAGAGCAGTCTGGTGAATTAGATGTCTTAAGTTTTAAGAAAAGTGAATGAAAAAAGAAAAGGAAAACCCCTTCTTTTCCACTACAATAGAGTACAAAATATACACTATGACGACCGACAGGGCGTTATTATTTTGCATAACGCGAGTATGACTCTTTAACAAAATGAATATTTACAACGTTAAAATTCTTCCAAGATTAAACTTTATTTTTAATATATATCAGGAACTTATTTTATAAGAATTGAGACTGCACTATACATTAATAATAAAGCCATAACTACATTAAACTGACTTCTATACTTTGAGAGGAATTTTTGAAAAAATGAACCAAATAAACTCCAACAGAATGTACTCATAAAGCCAATAAGAGCTAGAAATAGCGAATACATTAGTAAGCTAAAGTTTGAATTGTGATATGGAAGGATGAAGGTTGCTATAGCTGTTATACCATATAAAATGCCTTTTGGATTTATAAATTGTAAAAGCATCCCCATGAAAAAACTGTTATTCCGGTCTTCATTGTTATTTTCATTATCCCCTTTACTACGGATAATTTTTATAGCTAGATACATCATATAACCTGCACCTAGGATAGTCATAAAAAATTCAATTTTTGGGATGAAATTTTTGAGTAAAAGATTAAGGTAACTACACAACAACATGACTATAAGGAAACCTGCACCTACTCCTACACAAAACTTTAAGGTCTTTTTTAAACCATATTTGTTAGCGAATAACATGGCCATAATATTATTAGGACCAGGGGTAAAGCTGGTTACAAAGACATATAGCAAGAATGATAATACTGGCATATTTGAACCTCCTCTAATATGTATATTATAATGTTCAAAAAGGACAATATAACGTCGTGCTTTTTATTTTACAATATAGTCGTTATATTGTACATAACTATAGGAGTGTAATTATGGAGGAAATAAATCTTATTGTCGCTAAAAATTTGAAGGGATTTAGAGAAAGGAAGAAATTAAGTCTCGAAAGAGTCTCAGAATTAACTGGTGTAAGTAAGACTATGATAGGACAAATTGAAAGAGGGGAATCAAGTCCTACAATTACAACCATTTGGAAAATAGCCAATGGATTAAAAATTTCTTTTACTTCATTAATAAATAATCCGCAACCAGATACAAAAGTCATTTCAAAAAATGACATTCAAATATTATCTGAAGACAACGGGAAATATCGGGTTTATCCTTATTTTCCTTTTGAGGACAATAGACGCTTTGAAGTTTATTCTGTAGAGATAGAAGAAGGAGGATCCCTAGAGGCTGATTCGCATAGAGAAGGAACGGAAGAGTTCATAACTGTCTTTGAAGGAGAACTCGCTATAAAGGTAAATAACAATGAATATATAGTGAAGAGAGGGAACGCTATTAGACTTAAAGCTGATAGGCCTCACTCTTATTATAATCGTGGAAAAACACTAACTCGATTAAGTATGATTATCTATTATCCAGTTTAAATCTCTTTTCTCAAGAACGGAATTTTATTTCTGTATTTACTATTTAGTCGATGAGTCCTATATCTGGATGAAGTCTGTCCAAAATGGAGTCAAGTTCATACTTAAGCCACTTGGAATTGCATCATAATCTGTAAGTGAACAGTTCATGTAGGTTCTATACATCTCCATCAAATAGTTTTGTACCAGAACGGAAAACTATTTGATAGTAACTGAATTTTTGAAATCAGGAATAGTAAAAAAATAAAGATTACCTTATTATCTAATAGGTAATCTTTTTATTATTAATTTCACTGTTGTCGAAGATTATTGATTTCCTCTTGTGACAAGCCTGTAAGGTCACTTATCGTTTCATTGTCTATTCCTTTATGAATCATACCCAGAGCCATAGTTCTAATGGTTTTTTCTACTCCTCTCTTCTCCCCAATTTTCTCTCCTTCTATTTTCCCAAGGCTTTCAGCTCTTTTTAAAGCTGACTTTTCATCTAATAGTGCCTTTCTTCTCGCCTCATACGCTAATAATACTTCGGGATCTTGACTCACACGTTCCCATTCGTCCATCGCCTTCTTTAATACTTGATCTTCTTGCATCGCAATCTCCTCCAATACCTGAGTGATTTCTTCATCCTCGGATGCTTCAAGTAATAATAACCATCGTACAAGTTGATCTTCACGTGGATCTACCTCTTTGTTTCGCCATTTAATTAATAACTTAGGTAGCTCCATAAAGTGAATTTCCAGCATATCCGTTAAGAGTAATTTCTGTTCTCGCTCATATAACTGAAAGGTAGAATGATAATCCATGATATGCGATAAATAACGGAAGTTAACAATATTAATGGTAATCGTTTTACAAAGCTCTCCATAGTCCATGCCTTCTTTCATTTGGCTACTATACATTTTGGACCAGTAATAGAGCGTTCGTTTTTCCATGTCATGTTTATTATTAAGCTGAATTTCAATATTGACACGACTTCCATCCTCCAACTGCGCGTGTACATCTAAAATTGAGCGTTTATCTTCTTGGTTTTCTTTATTAAAATGAGGATCTAATAATTGAACCGTTTGAATTTTCTTCTCATCTGGAAAACGGAGTGCTGCGTTTAAAAAGGCAGCTAAAATAGATTCATTTCCATGTGTGCCAAATAGTGATTTAAAAGCAAAGTCGACACGTAAATCTAATCGTTTCGTCATAATATCCTCCATCGCCTCCATGTTTGTTATTAGTATACCATGACTGTATGGGTTCTTTCTATTTCTCGCTTTATAGCGTAATAAAGTGACCATCAGGTATCTCTCGTTCTTCATTATTGATAATAAAAAAAATTAAAAGCTCTTTAGTGATTTTATTGAAAAAAACACCTCAAAAATAACGTAATCTCTTTTTAGACGGAACTATATAATTAATAAGAATAACAACAGTTTTAAGTGAATTGTCGCTTTAATGTTTTACTCACATTATAAAAGGCACTTGCTATACGCAAGTGCCTTTTGCTAATCACGATGTATATTACAGATTTTAAAAATGGATATAGTATAGGAGTAACTGGTGTTATAGGAATAGTTGTAGTTTTAACTAGCATATTTCAATTTGCTACTTGGGGATTCGATAGAAAAGTTCAAAAAGATGAAATGGGTAAGAAGGTTGCTACTATAAGTGCCAAAACAAGTTATCACACCTTGACAATATCTCTTTTTGTTTTGTGGGTAGCTGATCGCATTATTTTTGTCAGAAGAAATGATTTCGGCAATATATCTTTATTTGCAGCTATATGTCTGTCATTAGTTATTTTTCCGATTGTTCAATTCTTTTCAGCAAGACGATATAAATAAAGGTTGAAAAGGCTAGAAACATTACATTTCTAGCTTTTTTAGTTCCTAGAACTGTGATTATGGTAACTAAAGATCTATGTGATATGAAGCTTAAAAAGAGAAAAAGCGACTGGTAATATACCAGTCGCTTTTTTATGTTCCATTCTTATAAAGAACAGATTACGTTGACTTTAGTAGTTTGCCCAAATTATTAATAACTTATGTATCAAGAAAAAAACACTGAACAGGGATCAGTAGTTTTTCTTGATACATGCTGTCAACTCAAAAAGATGAGGATTTCCAAAGTGATGCTTCACAGCATCTTGTGTAGTTTGCTCAATATGTAAAAAAATTAATCATTTATATAAAAAGAGAAAAAACAATCCGTGGGAGTTGGATTGTTTTTTCTTAAGGAAAGATCAGGCTGATAGTTCCTAATTGTATTTTATGTTTATCACTTTGCGTTATGACTACCTATAACATATCTTATGTAAACTCGAAAAAAAGAAGCCTGTATCTCCTTAGATACAGGCTTCTTCCCATACTTTTTAGGAATTTGTTCATTTCCGCATTCCTAATATCACAACCTCAGATGGTAAAGATTTATTAAGCAGGGAATTAGATTTTAATTTGCCAACTAAATAAATAACAAAATAACGAACTTAAAGCTTTTTTTAGACGAGTTAGCCTAAAGAGTCTTCTCACAAGTTAGTAAGCCGGCAGGAAAACTACGGGAGCTCACACCATCTGAATTACAAGCCAATTTACATTCTTCTACATGTCCAGGATATTTCTTATGTAAAATAAAACATCAAATATCGCCCTTTAGTTAGCTTCCCAGACATCTTGGGCAATTTGAATTACATGTTTAATTTTATTCCATTGCTCCTCTTCTGTTAATTCATTTCCTTCTTCTGTACTTGCAAAGCCACATTGAGGACTCAATGACAAGTTTTCCAGAGGAATATATTCGCTTGCTTCTTTTATTTTTTGCTTAATAATCTCAGCTTCTTCTAATGTAGGGAACTTAGATGTTACTAATCCTAATACAACGGTTTGGTTGTTACGTGTAAAGCTTTTTAACGGTCCAAAATCTCCTGAACGGTTATCATCATATTCAAGGAAAAGTCCATCTACATGTAAGTTAGCAAAGATTGCATCAGATATAGTTTCGTAGCCGCCACTTGTGATATACGTAGACCTGAAGTTTCCACGACAAATATGCATCGTAATGAGCATATCTTCAGGCTTTTTAGAAATAGCATCATTTAAGCAACTTACTCGCGTATCAATAATGTCCTTTACGTCCATACCAAGCTTCTCAACAACTGCATCTATACGTTCTTCAGAAATAAAATCAATCCAAGAAGTATCATCTAATTGTAGGTAACGGCAGCCTGCATCATAAAAAGATTGAATGGCTTTTTGATAAGCAGCTACAGTATCATGATAAAACTGCGTTCTGTTTCCGTTGTAATATGTATCTTCTTGAATTCGAGTAAATAACATGTTGGGGCTTGGAATTGAGAATTTAGCGACTTGGCTTCCATCACCATACTGTTCGACAACTTCTTTTAAAAACGTGAAGTGTTCCAGCATATAATGATGATTGAAGTCTATTTTACCTACTACCTTAATCGCTTTATTTTTTGTTTTTGCGCCTTTGAATTGGCTGATATATTCTGTTTCAAACTCCTCTACGCCTTCTAATCCTGATAAGAAGTCCAAATGCCACCAAGAACGTCTAAATTCACCATCAGTGATGGATTTAAGCCCCACCTCAATTTGTTTCTGGACAAGTTTTTCAATTTCTTTGTCCTCTACAGATTTTAAATCGTCCTTATTGATTTTCCCATTCGCATACGCTTCTCTTGCTTCTTTAAGGGGAGTTGTTCGTAAAAAGCTGCCTACGTGATCAGCTTTAAATGGAGCTTTCACTAATGTCTTCATCATGGTATTGTTTCCTTCTTTCTGTTCAAAATAAAAAACCTCTTCTTAAAAATAAGAAGAGGTTAATAATCGTTATGAGCTCTCTTCTTATCTTCAAGCAAATTGCTACTGGAATTGGCACAGTACCTTAACAGTCTGTTGCCGAGGCTTCCTTGGGCCAGTCCCTCCACCTCTCGAGATAAGAATATTTAATTTAATTAACTAGGAAAAAGGTTACACTTGTTTTCTTAACTTGCCAATAAAAAGATTGAAAAATCAGAAATAAAACACCTTTTATCTCACAACTTACTCATTACCTAATGCAGTAAGAGTTCTTCTTTATTTTTTGTTGGACAGGTAAGTTTACTGCAGTAGCTACATTGTAGTATCTAAAGAATTACCACTTGATTACTAATCAGTATCTATTTCAGTACCGTTGCCACGTTAATACACGTTGTGGACGTACAGTTTTAATTAGCCACTTTTCCTTTGTTAATCCGGATTACACGTTATCTTTCCATATCTCAATGCATCATAGATAGCTCGCCCATCACTGAAACTCGTTTCTGAATATTCAAAGGGTAAGAGCGAGAAAACAATATAATAAATAGAGAAATAAACAAATTGGTAAGAAAAGAGATTCTTTGAGAGAACACCCAACATAATTAAACCATACACAAGAAGGATAGACGCTAAATTAGCTATGGTACCTCCAGCATAAACACAAGCATGAGTAAACCGGTTATCATATTTTAATTTTTCGTAAATACAAAAGGAGTGCAAAAAATAAATAGATTTTATTTTAATTTTTTTCCACCTAAAAATCGTTCTCCCTTGTCCAATGGTAAAATCGACCCTTCCTCCTAAAATAATAGCCATAAGTGAGTGCCCCAGTTGGTGAATAACAGACACAAGTGGAATGACAATTAAAAAAGAAAATAATAATTTCGGCATATCACTCCATCCAAACATACCTGTCTCCCCTTCATCCTAAAATAATCTTACATTTGATATTCCACATTTTCGTCTATCAAAACCGGTAATTTTATGAGGGTTGTATAAGAGAATGGTGCTTTCCTATGCTTTGTGTTTATGATTTCCATTAGGTTAAGTAAATAATTAAACCGGACTTTCTTTACAATAAAAAGAGCTACCTCCAAATAGAAAAAGGTAGCTTACTCTACTCAAGAAAAAAATTACATACGTTAATCGGGTTAAAACAATTTAAGTATTTTAACATGATAAAAATATAAATAAAACGCTTTCATCTTTTTGTTCTATTCACTTACTTCCTTTGTTACAATGAAATTATAGGGATTAGAGTAGAAGGGTAGATGGGAGATATGAGTACAAATCTATTGATAACTTTAGGGGTTATATTTCTGACAACAGTAGCTATCGCTATTTTAATTAAGATTCCGGAAGAAGATTAAACGACACTATAAAATAAAAAGCACCTCATTCTATTGGCATTGGAGAGTGAGGTGACTTTTTTTGATTTTGAGTTATACTTTGCGAAAGTATAAGAAAGGTTAGGTCTACTAGTAATTATAACATATTAATTGAAAGGTTGTCATACAGATCTTGTTATAGAGGAACAACTCTGTCATTCACATACAAGGATGCTCCTTAGCAGGGTTCATACGTAAACAATGTATGAGAGAACACAAGTTCAACATATCCCCCCTATGAATATGATTTTTTTCAGAAAAAGCCTATATATAAGGAAAGATTTTATACATCTTTCAATCATCTGAGAGGAAAAATTCGTTATATCAACGATGTATAAAGAGCTGCATAAAACAGAAATCTGTAGCCTTATCGAAACCCTTGCCCACCAAGGGTTCTTTTTGTTGGTCTGTTCCGGAAAAATGTTTTATGGTAACTAGGAATATGGGGGATATACAATTTGAGAATAGAAAAAAACTATTGGCAGTAACCAATAGTTTTTTTTGTAACGTATTTAGAAATTAGTCATGATGCTTTCATACATCTTGAATAGTTTTCTCAAGCTATCAGCAACTTATTTGTTAAAAAGAAAAACCTACTGATAGGGAATACATCAGTAGGTTTTCGCTATGGATTCTTACGCTTTACGTACGTTTGTCGCTTGTGGGCCACGTTGCCCTTGTTCAATATCAAAAGTCACTTCTTCACCCTCATCCAAGGACTTAAAACCTTCCCCTTGAATAGCTGAGAAGTGAACAAACACATCTTCTCCACTTTCACGCTCGATGAATCCAAAGCCTTTTTCAGCATTAAACCATTTCACTTTACCATGTTCCATTTTTACTTCCTCCCACAATATAGAAAATAAACCAGATGATGATTAAATCTAGCTTACTTATTATATTATCTGAATGAAGGTATTTTAAACTTAAATTATTATATTGATTAATTCTACAAAATTATTCTTTCCGTTATACAGCTGAATGATAGTGATACTGATATCGTCCCTTACTCCTATTAATTGACGACAGAACATACGTTTGGTAAAATATAGACAATCACTTGTATCAGACTATCTTTCGCTTTCAACATTTATATGCTGAAAGCTATTTTTTTGCTTCGGCTAATTAAAATAAAAAAACTAAAGATTTGATCCTTGCGGCTAGGATTTTTTAAATTTTTTCATTTCAATTTCAGCTGTAGAATTTCACACGATTCTCAACAGGCTGAAATTCTTTCTCGCCTGGTTGTGCAGTTGGGTTACCAAACGGCATTTGAGCAATTAACTTCCAGTTAGAAGGGATATTCCACTCTTTTTTTACTTCTTCATCAATAAGTGGGTTATAGTGCTGCAGTGAGGCTCCTAAACCTTCTGATTCTAACGCAGCCCATATTACTAATTGATGCATACCAGATGCTTGGTTTGACCAGATTGGGAAGTTGTCGGCATAAGAAGGAAACTGTTTTTGAAGACTTTTTACTCCTGCCTTATCTTCAAAGAATAATACAGTCCCGTAACCACTCTTAAATGCATCCATTTTTTGTTGAGTTCCAGTAAAATCTCTATCCCCCACTACTTTTCTCAAAGTATCCGTAGTAATATTCCATAATTCATCATGTGATTTGCCTGTCAATACGACAAGACGTGCCGTTTGTGAGTTAAATGCAGATGGAGTGTGTTTTACAGCAAACTCTACAATTTCTTTAATTCTTTCATCAGATACTTGTACATCTTTATTGATTCCATAATAAGAGCGTCTTTCTTTTAAAACAGAATAAAAATCTTTTGACATTATGATAATTCCCCCTGTAATGTAGTGTGCCGGAATTAAACTTTTTGAGGAAACCTATACGTCACTTCCTTGTATAGTTCCTTTCTTTTCCTGCTTTTTATACTCTTTTATTATTTTCAAGTGATTCGCCCATATAATATGTAAAAATAACAATTTTTCAATCTGAATATAACCTAAATTGAAGTTCTTAGAAAGATCCGTTAATTGTACTTTTTTCTCATTATTTATAAAAGACGAATTCTTGGCTATTAATTCTACGTATTGATGAAAGATTCCTTTAAAAATATAGTCTTTATTAGTTAGAATTACGTTTGAAAGCCGACTATCTGCTAGACTGTCTTATCTCTTTCTATAAAGTGTTTTATGATAAATAAACGTTTATAACGAATACGGTTTTATAGTGGTATATGCTCCACGGCGTCTTTATGCAGATTTCTTATAACCTACATTATGTAAACTATCTCTGTATTTCATATACAGCTTAAAAACAGAAAAACCACTGGACCTAATCAGTGGCTTTTCTGTCCTCGTAAGGAATGGAGAAGTATCTTATGAAGCCCTCACGGCTGTCTCAAAGTGTCAGTTTGCTCAAAATTTTTCTTTATTATTGCCCCGAGTTTTGATTTTTTTTAGCTTCTGCTTGAGCGTTTTGTTGCTTTACTGCTTGTACATCCGTTTCACTAGCAAATTCTGTTCCAAATTTGTTAGATGCAGATGCAGCATTTTGGTGTTTTACTTTTGCAGCGTTTGTTCCTGCAGAAGTTTTGTTTGATTGTTGGTTATTAGTCATTACAATCACCTCCATAAAAATTAATGTTCCCGAAGGGGTCATAACTATTCTAAAAAGCTTTTAAGGAGTAGTTGATCACTGATAATTTTCATTATGTTAACTAAACATGCATACTATATACAGGCTGAAAACAGAAAAAACTACCTTATACGAGTAAGATAGTTCTTCTGGTGAATGCTCTAAATAGATGTATTTGACACATTATAGTGTCTTGTGTAATTTGCTCAAGTTATCAATAACTTATCCCCAACAAAGAAAGACCTCCTAGATTTAAGGAAGTATCAAGGTACTCTTTCTTAAGAATTTCTTTTACTATCTCATTTTATCGGTGCTCCCGGAGCATAATAGTATGGAGGGACTTTAAGCCATCCTCGTCTTTTCACAAGTTCTTTTAGGGTTGCTCCAAACGTCATATATTCCTGCAAATATTCCATCCATATCAAAGTAACATCATTGCGTGCGGATTGAATGATTGCATTTGCACAATAGGTAATTAAAATAACCATTTTAATATTAAGACTGTTTGCAAGTTCATCATCCGTTAACTTGACCCCCAATGGAACATCGCTTGGGTTAGACTGCGGCTTGGATTCACTTAAGGGTGGAATAGGAACTCCCTCTGATAACATAAAGGCAATAATTCGTTCTTTCTGTGATTTGAACATCTTAACTGCTTCATGGAAAGCTTTTCTTAATTCGGGATCCGTTGTACTGTTAATTCCTGCTTCAGTCTGTACTTGTGTCTCACCCACTAACGCTAAAAATATCCAACATCCCATCGCCTCGCCAATGTGAAGAGGCGTTTTGTTCTCATCTTTAACAAAAGACTGAACTACACTTTTCAAGGCTTGCAAAAGATCAGGCACATACTTCACCTTCCTTTCTTTTTTTACTTTCCCCTAACGAGGATTTCTAATGCACAGAAGACTTTTTAGTGCAACACTTATTAGAAAACGGGCTGATTGTTGAGCATGTTAGGGTGAAAAAACGCGCAATATATAACAGAAAAATAGTATAAAAACAAATTATATGAAATATTAAATTTCATTGGTATCTCTCTTTACAAATATAGCATTCAGGCGTATAGTACCTAACATACATATATGACCTTGCTATTTTTATACCTTTTATCGCTTAATCCACTAGGGAGTGGGGGACCCAGTTTTATGTGCACTTGCACTTGGGGTGAATCCTTCTAAAAGAAGATAGGGCTACTCTAAAGGCCCGAACCCGACAGCTAACCTCATCAGCGTTTGAAGAGAAGGTTTGCTTTTATTTGTCCTGGAAAGAACACTAAGCAGAACCTTAGTGTTCTTTTTTGTGTTTTTTTTCTGAGATAGGGAATGATGAGAGTAAACTAATATAGGTAAATGGCATAGGTTGCAGGAGGAGTTTAGATGAGCTATTCATCCATAAAACGTTTATTAATTGGGAGGCCACTTAAATCAAAAGAGCTAGGTGAACAAAAGTTAAATAAGATCAAGGCCTTAGCTATTCTTTCATCCGATGCACTTTCGTCCGTGGCATATGGCCCAGAGCAGGTTTTAATCGTACTTGCTACCATTGGAATGATCGCATTTTGGTATTCAATACCTATCGGTATTGGTGTACTTATTCTTTTAACAGCCCTTATCCTTTCTTACCGACAAATTATTTATGCCTATCCAGAAGGGGGTGGCGCTTATGTTGTATCTAAACATAACCTTGGAGAGAATGCAGGGCTTATTGCTGGAGGATCTCTATTAGTAGACTATATCTTAACCGTATCTGTAAGTATTTCGTCTGGAACAGATGCACTAACGTCGGCTTTTCCTCTTTTACATGATTATAAGGTCATTATTGCTTGTTTATTAGTTATCCTTATTATGATTTTAAACTTGAGAGGGGTAACAGAATCAGCTTCTGCTTTAGCATATCCTGTTTATTTATTTGTTCTTGCATTGGTTCTTTTAATAGGAGTAGGCATATGGAAAGTAGCCACTGGTCAGGTCTCTCCTGACGTTCATCCGGCTATTGGAACTGCAGTTCCGGGAATCAGCTTATTTTTACTGCTACGAGCTTTTTCTTCAGGGTGTTCAGCCCTTACAGGTGTAGAAGCTATTTCAAATGCTGTAACAAACTTTAGACAACCGGCTGCAAGAAATGCTGTACGTACGCTTGTTGCAATGGGCATTATTTTGGCTATTTTGTTTTCAGGTGTCATGTTCTTGGCTTATTGGTTTGGAATTGCACCTAAAGCAGAGGAGACGGTTGTTTCGCAACTCGCTTCCCAAGTGTTGGGACGTAATGGTTTCTATTATTTTGTTCAAGGTACCACAGCTTTAATTTTAGTGTTGGCTGCTAATACAGGCTTTTCAGCCTTTCCTTTACTAGCTGTTAATTTAGCTGTAGATAAGTATATCCCTCGTATGTTTACGATACGTGGTGATCGTTTAGGCTATTCAAATGGAATTGTGACCCTTGGAATTGCCTCTATTGCACTCATCATAGCGTTTCAAGGCAATACAGAACGGTTAATTCCTTTATATGCCGTTGGAGTATTCATTCCATTTACGCTATCTCAAACAGGTATGATTGTAAAATGGGTAAAAGAAAAGCCAGCTGGCTGGCAGGGAAAGTTAGTGACCAATTTTATAGGAGCTTTTATTAGTTTCACAGTACTGATTATTTTCTTTACAACAAAATTCTCACAAGTATGGGCTGTTTTAATCTTCTTACCTCTTATCGTCTATCTGTTCCACCGTATTAAGAACCATTATGTAGAGGTGGGAAAGCAACTTCGTATCAAGCCAGGAGATAAAGAAGCATTAGCATTAGAAGGAAATGTAGTCATTATACCAGTTGCAGGCTTAACAAGGGCTGTCGAGAATTCAATCAACTATGCAAAAATTATTGGAGACACAGTTATTGCGGTCCATGTGGCATTTGACCGTGAAAGTGAAAAGAGAATGGAAGAGATATGGAACGAACGATATCCTAATATACGCTTAGTTACATTCTACTCACAATATCGAAGCTTAGTCGGACCTCTTTTACGCTTTATTGATCGTGTAGAAGAGCGAGCTGATGATAGCCATATGGCTGTCACTGTTTTAATTCCACAATTTATCACAAGAAAAAGCTGGCATAACGCGTTGCATAACCAATCAAGCTTATTACTAAGGGCTCACCTTCTTTATCGGAAAAATGTCATTGTAACCACATTGCCTTATAAATTTAAAAAATAGAGTGAATAAAAAGCCCATTTACTTAATAAGTCAATGGGCTTTATCTTTCCTATATGAATTGTTAGTCTACCTAACGCGTTTTTTAATTTTTGATTCAGGTTTGATTAGTAGAGAAGATAAAAATTCATAAATAATTGCAAATACCAAGGGCTGTTTACTCTCCTTCAGTTTGTATTTTATTTAGCTCGGATGTAACCATAAAAACAAAGGTTTAAAAATGATTTTTATTACATCGATCAATTGAGAAGATTGCATAGTAACATCATACAGATAGATTATAATAAAAAAAGGATATTTCACATAGTCCTATTTTTAAAAAGTTAGTAAAAATTTTTTCCTCTATTCAAAATGTCTTTGATCTTAATTGTAAATAGTTATAGCTTAGTATGGTTTCGTTCAAAATGACGTAATTCCTTTCCTGTTCATAACGTTATAAGTTTACAAATAAAAAGCCCTTATCATAGTAGAAATAGGGCTTTTTAGCATGGGATTTCCGATAATTGGTTTTATGGCAACTAGGGATATATGGCTATATACATTTATAAAACAAAACAACCTACTGCTCCTGTACAGTAGGTTGTTTTGTTGGGAATACGAATATGGTTTTAGTGGTAGATACCTCACGGCGTCTTGGGTAGTTTGCTCAATTTAATACACTTTATTCCTATACAACATATCCATTGCTTTTTCTAAAAGTAAAATATCTTCTTTAATTATTACTTTCATATCGTCAAGATCAAGTTGAATATATTCTTCTTTTAAACGTTCTAATTCCCTTACGAACAGGGATCCAGTATAGTACCCGTAATTTATCACCAATGCATATCTCCTTTGTGTGCTATTAATATACTTAATTCCCTTTTATCTAGATTAACAACCAATAAAAGGAAGATTTCAAAAAAATAATCCTTTGCTGATATATGCAAAGGATTTTCAAATTTATTGGAATAGGGGGAATACATTAATAGTCTGGCCAGATTTATAGATTCATATACATACAACTTCAAAAATTTTAGGTTTGTATACTATTTAAATCTACATTTAGTACAAGAAACAATGTGTGTAATAAAAATGCTTTAATGTCCTTTTCTGCAGAGCTTCTCTAGATATATATTTACTTATCAAATCTACGTCTATTATATGTGATAACCGTAACAACAAGTGATATGATTACCCAAACAATTAGGATTAATAAGCTTTTACCTATATTACCAGAATTATTACTCTTGCTTATATTCATAGCAATTTGATTAAATTGTTCACTAGGTAGAAAATCAATAACTTTGGCGAAGATTTTATTATCAATAGTTTCTTTTAAAACAGATCCCATTCCTAATAAAGTTAGAACTGGCATACCTAACTATATTTACGTTTAGGATACAGTTCTACAGAATGCACTTTAAGCAGTGTATTAATTACACTGCTTAAGCATCATAATGGATTATTAAACTGATTACTGCTGAAGTAGCTTCTTAATTATCTCTTCTGGAATTCCTGTTAATCCTGCTATTTCAGTAGGATTCATTCCTTTTTCAGTCATACTCAATACCACTGTTCTCAGAGCTTTTGTCTCTCCTTGGTTTTCTGCTCTTCTTAACGCGGATTTTTCATCTAACAAAGCTTTCCGTCGAGCTTCATATGCTAGTATGACTTCAGGATCCTGACTTACACGTTCCCATTCATCCATTGCTTTTTTTAATACTTGATCTTCTTGCATCACAATCTCCTCCAATACATGAGTGATTTTTTCATCTTCGGATGCTTCAAGTAATAATAACCATAGTACGAGTTGATCCTCTCGAGGGTCAACCTCTTTGTTACGCCACTTAATCAATAACTTAGGTAGCTCCATGAAATGGATTTCGAGCATATCTGTTAAGAGTACTTTTTGTTCTCTTTCATATAACTGAAAGGTCGAATGATAATCATGGATATGAGATAAGTAACGGAAGTTGACAATGTTAATGGTAACGCTAGGCGATTTTAGGCGTGATCAACAAGGAGACTTATCAGTATGTAAACAAAAAAGCGACCTTATTGGCCGCCGTGATACTACTCGCTATCCCTGAATAAATTAAGAGAAAGTTGCTCGGACCTTTTTCTATGGTAATAAGCGTTTTTAACTCGTTTTACTCGCTCTCTATTTTTAACGTAATAATCTCGGTCGCGATCAGAAACGCAAACTCTGCAGTATGGCCCAAGTTGACCGAATCCATCGCTTTTATAATGATAGTTCTTTGCGTGTTTTAATTCGCGGCATTTACGGCAAGTCTTAGCGACAACTTGGCCGTCAGCGTCTGTGAAGTATACGAATCCTCGCGGCTTTGTTCTTTCGTCATATTCCTGCGCCAGTAGTTCTTCTCGTAGACTCATATTCGCTCACCTCCTCGGTCGCTATAATATTGCTACTGATTCTCTTTTATTATACAAATTAATTCCTCTCGATACCAGTCAGCAAATACATTGCCTTCTTCACGTATAACAGTTTCATCTCCTGCAGAAGCTTGGATTGACTCAACTTTATCTAAGCCAATCAACCCTTCTAACTCTTCCGTTGTTAAATTTGCTAAACTGTCTCTCTAATTGTCACATTTAGAGTCTTACAACAAGTGTAAAACGAAAAGATTTTTACGCTGGGAAGTGCGCGACCTATAACGTCTGCAGGAAAAACGAAAACAGTAGAAAAAATGACCGTGCGGAAATTAGGCGAGGTAACAAAGGGGGCCAGTCCCGAAGGCCTGACCGTCTAGTTGAATTTTTATAGTGCAAAAGCAAAAGGCTGAGGTCTAACTGCTTACTATAACTTAGAAGAATACCTGAAGAAATTTGTAGCCCATTACTTTTATAAATAAGTTCTCTAGAAGTCACTATCCATATTTTTAATCAAACCTTAAGGTTATTTTCTATATAAAGGCAGAAATTCTTTTAGTTAGAAGGAATATTTCCTTCATGAAGAATAACACTCGATAAGTGGAGGAAACTACTTAAGATGCTATGAAGCGTCCATTTGAAAATCCTCATTGTTGCGAGTTGACAACATATATCACGGAAAGCTACTGATAAAGAATCAGTAGCTTTTCTTGTCTTTTTAATATGTATTTTATAGAGATTTAGCCCTTTTTGTATATAAATTCCATTATTATACATAATAATAAAAAATATAATTTCTTAAAAGGGGCTTTCGATAGTGAATAGAGAACAAGTCATTGAAGTTTATCAAGATGTTCTAGACAAGAGACGAAAACGATTTCCTAATTATTTCTTTGTAGGTAAGGAAGGAAAAAAATATATGCGCTATATGACATGTTATTTACTTGAGCAACACTTATCGATCCCCATCGATGAAATCCCTTTTCAAGTAGGCGCCAATACATTATGGTCTCATCGTCTCAGACCCCCTGCTATGCTATATGGATGGAATTATTATGAAGTTATTGATAATGCCTATCCAGGAAAATTTAAACCTTGGCAATTCCAACAAACTCCTGATAAATATTGGAACGGAGAAGAAGGGAAAAGGCGAGCTATTGAAGCAGTAAAATATGTAATAGAGGAAAAATTGAGACTCCCTATGGAAGAAATCCCTTTTAAGGTTAATTTCCATTTTTTTAAACAACATGGTCTAGGCGGACCCTTTACCCTTTTAGGCTACTCTCCTTTTCAAATAGTTGAAGCAATTTATCCTGGTGTCTTTAGGCCTTGGCAATTTGCTCATGTTCCTATGAATTGTTGGAAAAATGAAGAATATATTCGAGAGGCTATGAACAATTTTTTATTCAAACAGCTTCATTTCTCTTCTTATGAGGAGGCTTTCCTCAAATTAAAAGGAAGTGATTTCACCGATTTTCAGTTAACTGGTCTCTTTCAAATGGCGTTTGATTCCAGAATGAACAACGTGAAGGAATGGATAAAAAACCAACTAACAAATATAGACAATGAATTATACTATGTGGAACTTGATTAATAAAAGTACCGATTGAAACGAATAACCTGATCTAAATTACCATTATGTCCATTTCCTATTTTTAAAAATAATGATTGCTGAGTATATGGTTACTTGCTTTGATTTTTCTTTTTTATAAAAAGATATAAAGATTCAGCAAAAAAAAGAAAAAGAAGAAAAAAGAGTACAAATAATTCGGCAACCTCCATCACCCGAAAAGGACTCACGGCGTTGTACAATGCCTGAGAAACATCAAACCCTTGAAAAATGTCAATGCCTAAAGAAAAGCCCATTAAGCATCCCATCATTAAAAGACTAATACCTATGATTTTCATATCTATCACGCTCCATTTAATAGGTTCTTCTCTTTCTTCTATGATGATACATAAATATTTTTTGTTAATTTTTACATAAAAAACTCATATATGGTTAAAGTAATAAAAACTTAAAGAAGGGTGCTTAAATCTATGCCTTCGTTTTTTAAAGATCGCAAACCAAAAAAGAAACGACAACAGAATGACGAAAATAAAACTACTGATCATCCAATAGAACTGATACAAGTTTCATTATCGGGCAACCTTAACATGATTAAACAGAAAACTGGAAATAGTTCAGATGTCGTTATTCGTGAGATAAAAATGGGGGGGAATTCCGACATTAAAACGGCGATTGTCTATGTAGAAGGAATTGTAGACAATCAGTCGATTCAAGAGTATCTACTGCAATCTATGATGAAGGATGATCATAAAGAAGAAATAAATCAACACAATGCGATAGACCTGCTTTCTAAAGATATAATGACAATTGGAAACATATCTTCCATCACTAATTTGGATGATTTATTTGCATCTTTAATGGCAGGCGATACTCTTATTTTAGTGGATGGAGTAGATCAGGCGCTGAGTGCTAGCACCAAAGGTGGAGAAAAGCGCTCCATTGCGGAATCTACTACCCAAATGGTGGTGCGAGGGCCAAAAGGAGCATTTACCGAGTCTCTTGGGACCAATACAGCTATGGTACGCCGCATCATTAAGACCCCCGATTTATGGATGGAGTCTTTAAAAGTTGGACGTGCGACAAAGACAGATGTGACGCTTATGTACATAAATGGCATTGCCAATGATAAAGTCGTTAAAGAAATTCGTCAACGATTACATCGCATTGATATAGATAGCATTTTGGAATCAGGTTATATTGAACAACTAATAGAGGATCAAACATTCACCCCTTTTCCAACTATCTACAATACGGAAAGACCTGATGTTGTAGCTGGAAACTTGTTAGAAGGGCGGATTGCTATATTTGTGGATGGGACCCCTTTTGTACTCATTGCGCCAGCTGTATTTATGCAATTTTTCCAATCGGCTGAAGATTATTATGCCCGGTTCGACATTGCAACCTCGATTCGTCTTTTACGTATTTTTATGTTTATGATTTCGCTTATTGCGCCTGCTACCTATGTCGCCGTTACAACCTTCCACCAGGAAATGGTGCCCACAACGCTGATTGTAGCCATTGCGGCACAAAGGGAAGCTGTTCCTTTCCCAGCATTTGTGGAAGCTCTTCTCATGGAACTAACCTTTGAAATCTTACGAGAAGCAGGGATACGCTTACCCAAAGCCATTGGTTCAGCCGTATCCATTGTCGGGGCCCTCGTAATTGGCCAAGCAGCTGTTCAAGCAAGTATTGTGTCACCAGCAATGGTTATCATTGTATCGATCACAGCCATTGCTAGTTTTGCCACACCTTCTTTTGATATGGCGATTTCAGCTCGCTTAATTCGTTTTTTGTTTATGATTGGTGCAGCAACATTTGGTTTCTACGGCATCATTTTGTGTCTTTTAATGATGGTTGTCCATCTATGCAGCTTACGTTCATTTGGAGTACCCTATATGGCCCCATTTGCTCCCTTCATCCCCGTAAATAATGGAGATACTATCGTAAGATTACCGTGGTGGACGCTGAGACAAAGACCTCGATTAATTACTGCTAATACGGTTCGAGAAGGAGCAAATCAATACCCACATCCTCCTGCATCTCGTGGTATGGTAAATCGGGACCTTGAAGAAGGTGACAACAATGAAGCGTAAGGGATTTTTTCTTTTGTTGATGATGACGATAACCATCTTGCTCACAAGTTGTTGGAGTAAAAAGGAGTTAACTGACCTTGCCATCGTGGCAGCTCTGGGCGTCGATAAAACAAAAGATGGAAGATATCACATAACGCTCCAAATTATTAATCCAGGGAATGTGGCAGGAGGTATGCAAGGAGGTGGTGGTGGTACCCAGAGCCCTCCTATTACCATTTATTCAGCTTCAGGAGACAATGTAGTCGAAGCAAGTAGACGGGCTTCGGGCAGAATTTCTCGACGATTGTATTATGCTCATACAAACTTGGTCGTGGTTGGTGAAAAACTGGCCAAAGAAGAAGGAATTAATACATTAGTGGATGCGTTTGATCGAGATCCAGAATTTCGAAATACTTCCACCCTCGTGATTGCCAACCATTCGTCCGCAGCTGACCTTGTGAAAACGTTAACACCAGTTGATAAGATTCCAGCGAATAAAGTGCTAAAAACCTTAGAATTTACGGAAAGAAAATGGGGAGAGAATGTAAAAACATCGCTTCAAGAGGTGATGAAGAGCCTTGAATCTCCCGGAAGAGGAACTGTCGTATCAGGATTTCGTCTAGATGGGAATCCCCAGCAAGCACAAAAGCTGGATAACCTTCAAGAAAGTGCACCTGGAGCGACACTTCGAGCTTCGGGAATTGCTGTCTTAAAACAGGGAAAACTAGTAGATTGGCTGTATGGAAAACCAGCAAGAGGAACGGTATGGATTCTCGACAAAATCCAAGGAACGGATATTAATATTGATTGGAAAGGAAGAAAAGAAGCAATTGCTTATCAAACTGTACGACAAAAAACAAGTGTGTCTGCTCAAGTGAAGAATGGGCAACCTCATATTTCTGTTCATACACGTGTTGAAGGAGATATCGGTGACATGGAGGTACCTGTTGATATCACCAATCCAAAGGTCATTACAAAAATCGAACAATCGGTGAGGAAAGAAATTAAAAAAGAGCTAAAGACAGCTATTGAACGTGCGCAAAAAAACAAAACGGATATCTTGGGGTTTGGCGAAGTGGTTCACCGTACTAGACCAAATCAATTTAAGAAATTAAAAATGGAATGGAATGATGTGTACTTTCCGAAGTTAGATGTAGATATTACAGTGGAAGCCTATGTACGTCGCGCTGGCTTACGAAACAAGTCATTTCTTTCAGGAATAAAAGAGAATCAAAAGTAAGAAAAAGGAGGTGCCAGTTAAATGGAGAAAGCAAAAATTAGTGCCAGTCAGCTCTTTATTTTAATGGTTCTGTTTGAGCTGGGGAGTGCTTTACTGGTACCTCTTGCCATAAGAGCTAAACAGGATGCATGGCTTGCGATTCTGCTGGGCATGTTAGGAAGCTTTGTTTTATTTTTAGTTTATCATAAACTTTATTCGTATTATCCCAACCTCTTACCCACAGAATATATGCAAAAAATCTTAGGTAAAGTGATGGGCACCGTACTGGCTTTTGTTTACATTCTTTATTTTATGTATGATGCCTCAAGGGTTCTACGTGATTTTGGTGAAATGCTGTTAACTTTTGCCTATCCTGACACGCCTTTATTCATCGCGAATGCATTATTAATGCTTGTCATTATTTACACAATTAGAAAAGGAATTGAGGTCATAGCTCGATCAGGAGAATTGCTGTTTATTTTTATGTATGTTCTTGCGGTTGCTGGCTTTATCTTAATTGTTTCTTCTGGTTTAATTGATTTCAAGAATTTACAACCTGTTTTGGAAGAAGGAATATTACCAACGGTAAAGGTTGCAGCGTCTGAAACCTTATATTTTCCATTTACCGAAGCTATCGTATTCACAATGATTTTGCCGTATTTAAATAACTCGAAGAAAGCAAAGGTGACCATGCTATGTGCAACGGGATTAAGTGGAATCAATTTAGTTATTACGATGCTCATTAATATCAGTGTAATTGGTGTTAATCTAACTGCTCGTTCCCAATTTCCACTTCTTAGTACAGTCGCGAGCATCCAAGTAGCAGATTTTTTAGAAAGGCTTGATGTATTTTTTATGCTTGCTATGGTGATTGGCATTTTTTTTAAGGTTACCATATTATTTTATGCAGCCACTATAGGAACAGCTAACTTATTCAAAATTAAATCACCTTCAAAGTTAGCGTATCCTTTAGGTATTGTTATTCTATTTCTATCTATCACAATCGCGAGTAATTTCCAAGAACACCTCCATGAAGGATTATATATAGCCAAGTTTATTCTACATATTCCTCTATTCATAATAATTCCTCCTATCCTTCTTTTTATAGCTTTCTTACAAAAAAGGAAGGACCATGGGGGCAAACATGTTTGACTAGCTAGTTTTCATATAGAATATTGTCTTTATAGCAACATTTCCTAATAAGGTAATTACCTGCAGAAAAATTCTCTCTACATTAGAGTTACCTTTAAAACAAATCTCATATCTACTACATAACGTTCAGAAGATCGTACGTGATGAAAAGGTTAAAGAACGATTCAAAAAAGCAGAAGGTTATTTTAATAAAACCAAAAAGGAGGTCTCAATTGAATGGAAAAAGCTAAGATTAGTTCTAGTCAGCTCTTTATCTTAATGGTCCTATTCGAACTGGGTAGTGCTTTACTGGTACCTCTTGCGATAGATGCAAAACAAGACGCTTGGCTTGCGATTCTGCTTGGAATGGTATTCAGTTTCGTTCTATTATTAGTCTATCATAGGCTTTATACATATTACCCTGACCTTTTGCCTACCGAATATATGCAAAAAATCTTAGGTAAGGTCATGGGCACCGTACTAGCATTTGTTTACATTCTTTACTTTATGTACGATGCCTCAAGGGTTCTACGTGATTTTGGTGAGATGCTGTTAACTTTTGCCTATCCTGACACACCTTTATTCATCGCGAATGCATTATTAATGCTTGTCATTATTTACACAATTAGAAAAGGAATTGAGGTCATAGCTCGATCAGGAGAATTGCTGTTTATTTTTATGTATGTCCTTGCGGTTGCTGGCTTTATCTTAATTGTTTCTTCTGGTTTAATTGAGATTAAAAATTTACAACCTATTTTGGAAGAAGGCTTATTCCCTGTCCTAAAAGTGGTATTTACTCAAACTTTGTATTTCCCATTTACAGAAGTCATTGTATTTACCATGATTTTGCCGTATTTAAATAATCCTAAGAAGGCAAAGGTGACCATGCTATGTGCAACGGGATTAAGTGGAATCAATTTAATTATTACCATGCTTATTAATGTCTGTGTACTGGGTGTTGATTTAACTGCACGTTCACAATACCCACTTCTTAGCACAATTGAGAGCATCCAAGTAGCTAACTTTTTAGAACGGCTTGATGTATTTTTTATGCTTGCTTTAATTATCACCATCTTCTTTAAAATCTGCTTATTATTTTACGCAGCTGTCGTAGGTACGGCTACTCTATTCAAAGTTAAATCACCTTCACGGTTATCATATCCTTTGGGGCTAATCATTCTCTTTTTATCTATTACCATTGCGAGTAATCTTCAAGAGCATAACCATGAAGGACTGAAAGTGGCAATGTTTGTTATACATATCCCTCTTCTTGCAATTGTTCCTCCTTTTCTTCTTCTTGTAGCTTTCTTTAAAAATAGGAAGAAGCATGGAAAGAACACATTGAACTAGTTAATTTTTATATGAAATATTGTCATTCTCGTTGAAATTCCTAGTAAAATCCTTACCCGTGCAAAGAATACTTTTAGTCCAGAATAAACCTTAAAGCAAACCTAACTTCTACTACATAATGTTCAAAAGATTTCAAGTCACAAAAAGGTCAAAGAACAATTCAAAAGAAACAGAAGATCGCTTTAATAAAATCGAGAAGGAGGCCGGTTGAATGGAAAAAGCCAAAATTAGTGCTAGTCAGCTCTTTATCCTAATGGTTCTGTTTGAACTAGGTACTTCTTTATTGTTACCTATTGCCATGGACGCAAAACAGGACGCTTGGCTTGCGATTCTATTTGGAATGGTACTCAGTTTCGTTCTATTACTAGTCTACCATAGGCTTTATCTGTATTACCCAGATCTCCTTCCTACAGAATACATGCAAAAGATTCTAGGGAAAGCGCTGGGTTCATTACTTGCCTTTATATATATCTTTTATTTTATCTATGATGTAGCAAGGGTTCTACGTGATATAGGTGAGATGTTGTTGACCTTTGCTTACCCGGATACCCCTTTATTTATTGCCAATGCTTTGCTGATCCTTGTTATTATTTATACGGTCCGCAAAGGAATTGAAGTAATAGCCCGATCGGGAGAAATCTTTTTCATATTCATGTATATACTAGCCGTTACTGGTTTTATTCTGATTGTGTGTTCGGGGCTAATCGATTTTAAGAACTTACGACCTGTACTTGAAGAAGGAATTTTTCCTATCCTAAAGGTCACATTTAATCAGATTTTATATTTCCCTTTCGGAGAAGCCATTGTTTTCACAATGATTTTACCCTATTTGAAAAATCCAAAAAAGGCAAAAGTGACCATGATATGGGCAACGGGATTAACAGGCATCAATCTAACCATTACCATGATTGTAAACCTTAGTGTACTTGGTGTGGATTTGACTGCACGTTCGCAGTTCCCTCTTCTTAGCACTGTACAAAGTATTCAAGTAGCTGACTTTTTGGAACGCCTTGATGTATTTTTTATGCTTGCTTTAGTTATTGGTGGTTTTTTTAAGATTAGTGTGCTATTTTACGCGGCTGTCATAGGAACTGCCAACTTGTTTAAGATTAAATCACCTTCACGACTGTCATATCCTTTCGGAATCATCATTTTATTTATGTCTCTGACGATTTCTAGTAATTTTCAAGAACATGTCCATGAAGGAATAGGAGTAGAAATGTTTGTTCTGCATATTCCTCTTCTCGCGATTATTCCTCCTCTGCTTCTTCTTATTGCATTCTTAAAAAATAGAAAGAAGCAGAAAGTATAACAGATTTGTTTGCTAACTTTTTAAATGATATAAATCTTCAATTCCAATAATTCATTATGAGCTAGTACTTATTAAAATGGATTTAAATTATGTGAGGTGATTTTTCTGTATACTTGGTTATATGATCATTTTATTAATACAATTCTATTTCCTCTTACTTGTATAGTGTTGGTAGCCATCATACTAAGTGGATATGCGTACTTTAAATTTAAAAAAACGAATAATTAAGATTCTTTAGTGCTTGTTAATTTCTAATATGGACTTTTCTCTTTTAAAACTTGATTATTTATACAAAACATAGTTATTACTTATATTAATTGTTTTAAAAAATTCGCTATCTAAAGCAGCAGTTACCACAATTTCATTTCTAAGAACTTTTATAATAAAAAGGGTAAGGAAAAGAAATACTATGTAAAAAATGTTAAAGGTGGCTTCAACCTGATATGTACCGAAAAGCAAATAATAAGTTGAGCTTTATTCTAATTATGGGTTTGGTATCTCTATTAGCTGCATTTGCTCAAACACTGTGGTTAAGAAATA
Organism: Priestia megaterium; assembly: GCF_023824195.1. NCBI lineage: Bacteria > Bacillati > Bacillota > Bacilli > Caryophanales > Bacillaceae > Priestia > Priestia megaterium. Next base: position 70,915 of record NZ_CP085443.1, on the reverse strand, counting down.
CCTTAGATGATTTAGGAAAACGAATATTTGAAAAAATAAACAACAATTGAAAATACATACTTTATTTTTCTATTGAGCAAACTACTTAGGAAGCTCATTAACTTTCTACCCGAAATTTTCGCAACAAAAAAATCAACCTTTAGGACTCATAGGTTGGTTGTGTGATTTTTAAACTGTATTAGTTATCATAAAACAATTTATAGGCACAAAAACAGGCTTTAAGTTTTCTTAAAGCCTGTTTACTTACCTTTCTTCCTTATGGAGGTTTTCAGGGAGGACAATTATCATTTACTAGCCATTATTTTTCTTACCAATTTCAAGTTACCTACAAGAATAAGAAAAATGATTGGGTATACTAGAGCCGAATATAGTAATTTCCAGCCATTATAATAAAAAAAGTCCGTATTAACTACGAACCATTCAAATACAACAGAAAAAAGTGTCCAACTTAAAATGTAAAGTACTTTTCCTCCTAAACCTTTGTTAAACGAGTAAAAATTTAAAAACAAAAAACTGATAGAGGGAAAATACATAATAACTGCTAAAAGCGATAACCACTGAAACCCTTTTTGAAGATAACCATACAAATTGTAATGCAGATCTAACACTAAATCTGTTGTTACCCCATAAGCATAGGCAAAAACGCATGTAGCATATATTTCAATAGGAACTAATCTTTTAGGTGCGAAAAATGCTAGTAAATTAAAAACTAAAAAGCACAGAAAGACATACATCAATATTAGACTTCCACCTTTGATTACTAAATAAATTGGATACAATTAGTATGTCTATTTATAAAATAAAAATGTAAGTTAGCCAACAACGAATAATTTTTCACATTCGGAACAAACTACACAAGACGCCGTGAGGCATCTACGGATTTTCTTATTCGAATTTTACACAGAAAACTTCCTTAACGCATTGGGAGAGTTTTTCTGTTTTTAAGCTGTATATGCTATACATCTTTAGTTAACATAATGCGAGTTATTGGCACTATTATCAAATGCTTTTCTTATCTTCATTCTAATAACATTTAAATTAGTTTCACATAATGGATTGAAGCAATATCTCTTATCCAATAAAAAGGCAGCTTGCTTTATCAGCAAACTGCCTTTTTTGTAATGACCCGTCCGGGATTCGAACCCGTGTTACCTTTTTAAAAGGACAATATCTTGACCACTTGGCCAACGGACCAGATAAAATTATAAAATGGCAGAGAAGAAGGGATTCGAACCCTCGCATCGCGTTAACGATCTACTCCCTTAGCAGGGGAGCCCCTTGAGCCACTTGGGTACTTCTCTGTATGGATCTCCGACTGAGATACTGTGGAATAATGGTAGGTCTAAGTGGACTTGAACCACCGACCTCACGCTTATCAGACTTGGGCTCTACCAAACTGAGCTACTTCCCGTTTATGGCGCGCCCGAGAGGAGTCGAACCCCTAGCCTTTTGATCCGTAGTCAAACGCTCTATCCAATTGAGCTACGAGCGCTTCCTAAAATGGTGCGGATGAAGGGACTTGAACCCCCACGTCATAAGACACTAGATCCTAAGTCTAGCGCGTCTGCCAATTCCGCCACATCCGCATGTGAAAAATGGTTGCGGGGACAGGATTTGAACCTGCGACCTTCGGGTTATGAGCCCGACGAGCTACCAGACTGCTCCACCCCGCGATAATAATAAAGATATAATGGAAGAGGAAGAGGGATTCGAACCCCCGCGGGCTTTGACACCCCTGTCGGTTTTCAAGACCGATCCCTTCAGCCAGACTTGGGTATTCCTCCATATTTCAGGTTCAATGGTGGACCTTGTAGGACTCGAACCTACGACCGGACGGTTATGAGCCATCTGCTCTAACCAGCTGAGCTAAAGGTCCTTTCTAAGTTCTCTATTAAAATGTGGAGACGGCAACCGGATTTGAACCGGTGATGAAGGTTTTGCAGACCTTGACCTTACCACTTGGCCATGCCACCAATAAGTATGAGGAGGATTTACAATCAGTCGCGTTTATCCGTATGCTACCCCTTCATATGAAACATGGACTAGTAATTAAATAATTGATATCTGTTTCGCTACCAACAAAAATTATTTTACCTTATAATTTCGCAGAAGTCAACATCTATGTAATTTTTTATTTTAATACTTAATTTTGCAATTATTAATTAGGAACATGCATCTAAATAAAGAAAAAAACTCTGTAACAAGAATCATGATTCTTGTTACAGAGCTTTTTTTATAAAAAGGTTTGAGTAATCGCATTTTCTAAATCTCTTGTAGAAGATTTTAGGTATCGTTTTGTAACATTCACATCAGAATGGCCTGCTAATTCGGCAACTGTTGCAATATCTATCCCTTTCTTAACTAACTCATGACAGAAAGTATGGCGTAATTTATGAGGATTTACATTATATTTTTTTAACATGTACTGAACCGTACGTGTAGACATTCTTTTATCAAAATTAGAGACAAATAAAGCTTCATGATTAGAATCAAGTGAATCAATATATTTCTTTAAACTATTCCTTGCTTCTGTAGAAAGAGGAACAAATCGCTTTTTAGACCCTTTAGCATTACGGATAATTAAAAAAACGTCAGATTTGTTAATCTCTACGTCTTTATGATTCAAAGCACAAATCTCTGATACTCGAACCCCTGTATGTAATAAAGTATATACAATAGCAATATCACGAAGGTTTCCCTGTTGCTTTACTTCAGATAAAAGACGGTCAAGCTCACTTGCTTCTAATGACTCTGGTACAACCTCGTTATTTTTCTCTTTTCGTTTACGTTCAATATTTTGAACAATTTCTGGTTTTTCAAGAAAGCGTGCAAAAACGCTAATTGTTACAAAAACTTTTTCTATAGTCGATGCACTTTTATTATTAGATTCAAGGTTAACCATATAAGTTTGGACATTATTTCTTGTTAATCGATCTAAACTTCTACCTTCACTTAGAAGCCATTCATGAAATTGGTTTAGCACTGCTCGATAAGTTTTAATCGTATTATCAGATTTGCCTGATTCTACTAACCATTGGCTAAAGTCATCAATCAACGGAACAACTTCTAGGCTATTTTTTTTCACTCTAAATCCTCCTACACGGACTAATGAATTACGTAAAACATAACATTTAATTTCGTAGAAATCAATTTAAACGAAATTAATATATAAAAAAAAAGCATATCATTGAATGATGTGCTGTTTTTCCGCCTGACAACGTCCTACTCTCACAAGGACAAAGTCCCCACTACCATTGGCGCTAGAGAACTTAACTTCCGTGTTCGGTATGAGAACGGGTGTGACCTCTCTGCTATCGCCACCAGACATATTAAAGATAGTTTTCTCAACACTAAATAACAATTGCTAAGTAAAAACACCGTGCACCCGTCATTGACATGATCGAATAAGCTTTACTTGTACAGTTAGCTCGACCGGGTTGTTCTGCAACACACAGAAGAATCTACTTATGGCTGCTTCCTTCCGGACCTGACCATGTTCATAGGTTTCTATTGTGCAGGACCTAGTTGTCAACACCACTTATCCAAGTCAGACCTTACCCGACTCATACCTCTGTTAGGAATTAAACCCTGCTAAGGCGGATTGCAGGTTACAGGGCACCGCCATCTCCCCGTCTAGCACGGTATGTATAGTTAAGGGATTCCCACCTATGTCGTCCTCCCAATCTGTTTTGTGAACCCGCGATCTCGCAGGTGGGTTTCTGCATATTAACGTTCCAGCGATCCTGTGTCAAAGACAGGCATGGCATCAGTCAACAAATGTAGGAATCCCAAATAAACAGTACGGTTCAAAACAAATAGGGCATAACGTACATCGTAGGATAAGTATTCAATGTGTTTATTGATGATATAGATTATCCTACAATAAAATTTCGCAGAAGTCAACATAAGCGAAAAAATATTCTTTACTTGAAATAAGTAACGACAAAAGAAAGAGAAGGATAAAGGTTTTTTCTATCACACACTCTGATAGGCTATATGATAGTAACGGTCTCTTTAACAGATTTTATCAGTATTCATAAAAAGGGAACAGTAAGCAAAATATATACGATAAAAGGACTCAACAATAAAAAAACATTGGCTACTAACCCTCATACAATTTTTTTATTTGCGTGATTTACTGTTGTTAAGAGGGATTTCTTTGAAAGATGGAAGTTATAAGGAGTCGTGTTCCATTATATTGAGTCATCCACTTAGAAGTGAAGTTCGTTACGGTTAGATTTTTACAACTTAAGAAAACTACTCAAGATTCAACGGGACATCATCTTATACAGCTTAATTGCTTAACAGAAAAACCTACTGTTGAGGGAACTTCACCCCGTTTTTGAGACAGGGATTAATAATGAGGTGAAGTCCCAATGCCAGTAGCTCTTTCTTTTTTCAAATTAAAGATGATATTCTGTTTTATTTACCGTAATCACTCTTTTAGGAACACCACCCCAAAAAGAACCCTTACGAGAGTAAAGGTTTAAGGTAGGGTCAAATTCTACTGTATGCAGCTTTATATATATCCTTGATACACCAGGGTTTTCATTAGGACGACCAAAAAATCGATGAATAAAAAGCGTACCTTTTATTCATATGTTAGATCACACCAAAAGTAGTATTTATATTGAAAAATATGTTATGATATAGTTGTATTTCATACTCGGATACGTATGAATAAACCCTTACAAAAAGAAACCTCGATCGCTAATATCGAGGTTTCTTTTACTTTTCCCATAAAAAATAAGAACTAATCAGTCGCAGAGACCTCTTCTAATTGGTTTAGCAATTGATCAATGAATTGCCTGATTACAATGGTATTCTTACTGGTGAATCCTTCCTCTAAACCAACTTGAATCATAAGTTCTCTTCCTGCCTCTATATCTACAAGTAAAGCTTTTATTAAAGTATTGTTGTATCTATATATTTGCAATTACCTAATCATCTATTTCTCTAAATTGTTACGTTTTTATTTAACAATAACTATATTTTTTACTTTATAACAATATTTTTCCTATAAAACCCAATTAAAAGCTCAGAATACCTTTTTTAGGGTTTGAATAGTTCATTTTTTATACCTAATACGTGTTACAATACGTCTTGTAGATGCGAATAAAAATTCCATTTCTTATTTCATAGTCAAGAAAAGTCCTCGAGTTATGAGGACTTTTCTTGTATTTAACATAGAGATATTCAATTTTAAAGTTAAAAATTGAATAAATATCTGCAAAACACCAAAAAGGACAAACGTTATGACTTGTTTGTCCTTTTTAAATAAAATAATCCTCTTAATTAATAATCAAGAATCTGCTTGGTATACGTAGTAAAATCATTCAGATGCTTATCTAAGATTTGCTGCAGAATATCTTGATTGATCGCTTGATAATCGTGAACAGCAATGTTTCGAAACCCTACCATGGCTTTCATTCTATACGCAATCTCACTTGTAATGATAGATTGTGACTCCAACATATCAAAAGCTTCTCTACTCGTTTGAGGAAGACCTAATCGTTCTTCAGCTACAATGTGCATCGCTAAATCGATACACGCTTCACACGCACGTTGTATGTTTAAGATGATGGAATCCTGTTTGGTATAATCCAGCAAGTTTTGTGGATTTTGTTGGTATACATCCAAAATACGTTTATTACACCTTTCAATCACACTTATTTTATTTAAAATGACATCATTTCTCATAAATACTCCCACTCTCTTCTACTTTTCGTAGCACATCTTTTCGTTCCTCATTTAATTTCGCATACATCTTTAATGCCTTCATTTGTTCATTCATACGCAGTGTGTCATCATCTGAATAAATAACAGTGCCAGTCGTATAAATTTGAGCCTGAAAAACGGTCGAAGCTTCCGCAATGTTAACTAAATCGACTTCTCTCTTTAACAAGCCAGCTAACTCTTGCGCAAGCATGAAGATCTCATATTTATCTAATTTTTTATCCTTCACATAAAAAGCAATATCAATATCACTTTCTTGATGGATAGTTCCTTTTGCAAAAGATCCAAACACAATGATAAAGGAAGGTTGTATATGAGTATGTAAAAATTCAGTAATGGACTGAGCTATCTGACGATCCATAAAATCACTCCCTCGGTTAGCTCTATTGTAGCAAATTTTATTTTTCTAGATAAGAATAGGTTCTGTGCGTTCTTTCATTTTCCTTTTTAACCTATAGAAACTATCTATTTGTTTTATATTAAGGGTCTTATTTTTCTTATGCATTCTCTCTCATTATAATCTAATTATGACCTTCTTATTCTCAAAAAACCACTTTCTTGACACTGTTTTCCGAACCTAAAATAAGTTCAACTAGATGAAATTCATTGTTGATTTATGTAAGTTTTTGATGATAAATAAGTTGAACTAAAGGATTGAAAAGTTGTCTTTTTTCTTGTATAATAAGTTCAACAAAAGTTCAACTTAAAAAATGAGGTGTATAGAGATGAAAATTTCACGTTTTAATAAAGACTGTGGAAACTCCGTCGATATGAATATTATGGATGGGTACCTATTTGACTTTCCAACCAACGTTGTAGAACTCCAAAAAGAAGCTGCTGATTCATTCTTTACAGATGCTGTGACAGCACCAGAAGAATTTAAGAAGCGTATCTTACTATCTACGACAATCGGTGACGAAGAGAAAGAACGTTATTTCTTAGTAGGAGATATCGCAGCAAGCCAACAACTTGCAAACAATCACATCAATCGTTTACATAACAAAATTACAAGCCACATTCCTTATGTGACATTTTTAGCTGCCATTGCATACTATCATGCATTACATGCAAAAGATCAAAAAGATAATAATATTGCAATTGACTATTTCTCTACGATGTTACCAATCTGGTTACTAAAGAAAGAAAGTACCTTTGGGGAAGCGCAAAAAGCCATGGCCAATCGCTTCCTAGGTGACCATACTTTCCGTATTCATACTCCAGGGTTTGAAAAAGAATTAAAGGTAGTTGTGGAAGAAAGTGCTTGCCTAAAAGAAGGTGAAATTGCTCGCTTTGCGTTGAAGAAAGACCTAACACTTCAAGACCGTGAAGATGCCAATGAATATGTGGAATGTGAAACCGTAATGGTAGATATCGGTGGAGGATCAATCGATGTCGTGATTTTACCAGAAGGATTAAAAGCTGCGAACAGCCGTGAATCATTCCAAAGTATTGAAGGCATCCCCTATTTAGCTCATATTGATAAGTTACGCAAAGAGAAATTCCCAGAGTTGTTTACGGATTTGCGTGCTTTTGATCAGTTTATTTTAGATAACTACAGTAAACAAAAATTCGAGTTGAAAAATGAAAACACAGGCGCAGCTATTGATTTAACAGCTCAAATTACATCTTCTTTGAAAGACTATGTGGAAATTTTACTAGCGAAGTTAAATGATGTGGCCCCACCACCGGCAAATAAAATTCGTAAATACGTATATAGTGGTGGTGTTGCTCCGACACTAGAAGTAGCTATTATGACTAGCATGAGTGAAAAGATTGGCGAAGAACGTACGGAGCGATATCATAAAGTACCAGAAGATAGCCGTCACTTGAACTTATTTGGCTTAGAAATCCGAAGCATCGGTTACCTTCAAAAGAAACAAGCTGAGAAGAAAGCCGTTAAATCCTAACAGCGTAGGTGATAACCATGTCAGAGCGTCAAAACGCCTTTACGATTAAAACCAACCAGTTGAGTGATGAAGTCTATGATATACTTGCAAAATATGCGAAGTCTCGAAAATTAGGGGACTATATTTCATCTTTAATTGTTCGTGACCTTCATCGTTCATCTACCGACCAGGTAGAATTAGGACACAGAACAGAAGAAATTCTCGAGCATATCAATTCCCAACTACGGGAGATAAAGCAATTAGCCCAGTCCAACGGATTTGTGGGCAAACAAGAGGATGTAGAAGAAAAGCTTTCAGAAAGTCCAGCCTTCAAAGAAGGTAAGATTGCAGATTTAGAACAGGTATCTGGCTCGCTAGATGATGATGATTTAGAGGAATATAGCGATTTTTAATTAAAAAGCTACTAGGCATACTAGTAGCTTTTTTGCTTTCCGTCGTTTATTGATTTCTAATGTATTCCCATATGTACAAAGGGCGTGCTCGAGCTAAAAAAGAACAATGGTAACGAGAATTTTATTTATTGACAATAGCAATTAGGCCAAGTACTTTTATTAATTCTAAATATCTCTCCATACTTCTGTGTCTCAAGAACATTAATCATTAGGTGTGACAAATACCATATTAATAATCAATTCCTCCTAAAGTGTTAAATAGAAGGAGTCGGTACAGTCATGGTATACTAATAACAAAAATGGAAATCATAGCTAAAAAAAGGGGACTTCCTGATAAATTAATTTTATCAGGAAGTCCCTTTTTTAGCTTCTTCCTATCACCACATCTAATTTGAAGTTATGGCGTTTGTAATATCAAAGAGGTCATTTATTGTCATTTCTTTTTATAAGATTTACCCTACATTTATTGTATCTCCATTACGCTGTGTAATAAACGTTATTGCGTACTATAGTAGAAAAATATAAGTCTTCTATTTTTTATTAAATTGAAGAATTTTTCTTATATATCCTGTTTTAAGTTGCGCTATCATTTTTCTTTTTTTTCACTGGCAATCCGTACTTATTGGAGTTTTCTTTTATTTTTTTTGCGATTTCTTGTGCTTCTTCTTTCGTCACTTTCATACAAAAGACTCCTCTCATGATCTAGTATTATAAGTTTTTTCCAATATCTCAAAAAAATATACATGCTCCTCCCTCCCCTGCCATATACATGTTTTAGGTATGTACAAAAAGTCATTGTCCTAGAGATAATTTTAGATTTTAGGAGTGATTATGTGAGAGTAGAAGAGAAGAAAAGAAAAATTCGAAGTGACAAAAAACGAGATGTAAAACCGTCACTTCCAATTGATCTTAAAGAATGTATTTATCGATTGTCTTACATTACGAATACACCTGTAAAAAGTGTAGTTGAGTCAATTTGTATATCAGGCCTTGCTTCTTCAAAAGTGATGGACTATTTATCAAATTATTTTAGAAGAGGATTTAGTTTTGGCAGCACTGTGTATATGGGCGATATGTCCAAAGAGCCAATTAGACACTTATATAAAAACATAGAAAAAGAACGTGTTTCTACTCGTTTAAAAGATGGACATGGGGAAACGTACGATGTTCTGAAACGTTTAGCTTATGCTTTAGATTGTTCCCCCGCATTAGCAGCATCTTTCTTAATTGAAGCGAGCATCAGGAATTCTGATTTTGTTGATGAATACATGACTCGCCATTTAGAAGAAGAATTGGACCAGGGAAGAATAAAAGAATTAAAAGAGGTGTTAAAATTCATCAATAAAAATAATCCTTATAAAGAAGAGTACAGTCTACACAATTTAATTTCTTATATTATGGATGAATTAAAAGTAGGAGCAACTAGCTTAGGGTCTTCTGTACAAAATTGGCTAGAGAGTATACACCATAAGAGATAGCTCGACCTAAAAAACCTTTGAATTTATAATTCAAAGGTTTTTTGCTTGCCTTTTATTTCGTTAAATAAAATTTCTGCGCCTAATGGACTTAGGACTATGTTATTTACATATCTTCGATTTTGAGGCATTATCTCACCTGTAATCACACATTTGTCATATTCTTTGTATTTTTTTATTTCTATATGATCATCTTCCAATAAAATTTCTACTGAATCATCTTTATCTATATTCAGTACCTTTCTTAGTTCAATGGGAATGACTATACGCCCACTGCATCTATCTTTCTCAACGTACTTAGTCCCTTCATGCTGACTCTCCTTTTATACGTTCATAAGCACAACTTTCATATTATACTACAAATGTATAAATTAACCTATAATAATTTAATAAATCAGGTTTCAATGTAAACGTTTAGAATTTTTTCTTAAATTGCTCTTGTACATAAATACATGTGCGCTCATGTTCATGGGAAAAGAAATGATTTTGTTTATGATACACTTTTACTCCACAAGAAGGACAGGCATAGAAACCCACTTTAACATCTTGAGTTACTTCATGCGCATAAAATTCACCATTCGATTTAAACATGACTACATGGTTCGCTTTCTCAATCTTTGCTCTCATAAAAGCATCTCCCACCTTATTTTGAATTCATTACCATAATAAGGGTTTAAGGGGTGAGTTGTAAAAGAAAATGTATAGGTGTATGCCTATATCTACAGAAAAAAGCATCAATTCCCATGATATTTATGCATGAGAATGCTGCTTTTTATTAATTCTCATTTAAATGATATCCTTTAAACTCATATCCATATACACTGGTCAACCCTACAAAATTTTCATAGGAATACGTAATAGCAACTAGTGTACACACTTGGACTTTATCATAAAGCCTTTCAATATCCGCATTATGCATTCTCACACAATCTTGGCTCACACATTTTCCAATACTGCTTTCATTGTCCTTCCTATAAATTCATATATTCGTCATTTTTTAGAATCTTAATCAATTAAAAATCTACAAATAGTCTATGGTTAAGAATTATCTAGGCGACGTAGGAAAACATTAATTCACTCAAATTCACACACGTATACATGGTGAAATTATACATTCACGAAACTTAATTTAATTAAAAAAGCATCCTGAAAGGGTGCTTAAAAGTTGTCCTATAAAACTTCCCTATTTCACCTGAGTTTTTGGCTTTCTCCCTTTAATTAAATAATTCTATTGTGAAGATCTTTATTATCAAAATCTCGTTCTAACTACTCAGATAATTCCATTAACTTTTATGAATTTCAATTCTTTGTTTGGCAATCGCTTCTACTTCTTTATTTAATTGTAGCCGTTCATAATACGACTTCATTGTTTAACCTACCTTGTAAATGAAGGATACATGTAGTGAAAAGAATCCCTGTTAGCTTTACTGAATTATAAATAAGTTATTGGGACATTCTATATAAGGAAGAAGGAAAACAAGTTATTGATTACAACTAATGATTACAAAGCTTCTTACATTTGGGATGAGGTGTCTACAGCAGACATATTTCAGAAAACCTTATTGTAAATCGATGTATGTTTGATTCATGAGGAGATGGTAGTCATGAACGTAGTAAGAATATATATAATGGGTAGACAATAATATTCGTTTATAACCATACAAATGAGGTGTTTGTCCCAGACCAAGAACGATTTCGTTCACATTGTATATTTTTTAGTTCAATGCTTAAATGAGGTGTTTGTTAAAGAGAATATACTTTTTCAAGTTACTGTTTCATTAGGCAATGGAATTACGTAAATGAGGTGTTCCTTAAAGATCATATGCTGCATTAAAAGCTACTTTTTCCTTCTTCATATGACGGGATGTATAATCGTTTGCATCCCGTTTGTGCTATATAAACTATCTTAATCACTCATTAAAAAGAGGAATCATAGAAACAGCTTCCAATTGATGGATTGCTATTTTTTCCTCCTACCTTCCAAATATAAAAAAAGTAGACTTTTCATCCTTCACTTCGCCTTCAAACTTTTGCTTTTTTTACGTTCAGTTTCTTGTGTTGTACTCAGTTTCCCAAAAAATGTGCTCCACTATTCCGTGCAAAAAATTTCGTGAATCTATTTTGTGATTTCCCTTTTCTCCCTTTGTCATAATCCTTTTTCTTTCTCAGCACCTCCCTCCTTTTAAGCTGACTTTTAAAAATTCTCAAAAAAAAATGTGCTTTCCTTTGGCGATTCCATCTATTTTTTCAACAGAAATCAGATTGATGTCTTGTAAAAACATATCCATGACATTTGTTCCTTTTCTGTAAATTGTGGTTCCCCACTACAAAAGAGAGAAGAGCATAAGGGGTTTTTGCCCCCACCATAGGTGTGGGGCTAGGCAGTGCCTAGCAAAACCGTGGGTACAAGAAAACCTGTTGAATGTGAACCTACTGTTGACCTAATCCCTGCCATGTGAACCTACTGTGAACATAAAAAACTAATGATGTGAACCTACTGTTAACATGTGTTTTTTCACTTCATGGCTAAATCTTGTTGCTTTTCGTTCAATTTTTGGAGTTTTTCTTGTAAGCTTTTTTGCTCATCTTCATAGAGCTGAATGCTTTCATCGCGATTTTTGATTCCCTATCAGCCTTTTCCTCCTCAACTTGGTACTTCATATCACGTTGTAACTCTTTTATTTCTTATTACGTTTGACGTTTACGTTTGGCTTCTACCGGAATTTCTTGTCCATAGTTTTTCATTTTCTTTTAACAAAATCTTTTTCTAACTCATTGACCAAAAGAGCATATTCTTGTTTGTTTTTGATTCTTTTTCCTCCTTCACTATTCGTTTTTTGTCGGTAAGAATAGAGCTTGGTAAATAATGCATGAGCGTCTATTCCCTCTGTTGAACTTGTATCAAAATCACTTGTCGATTCGTTTAAGTTTACTGTTTCATTTTTGTAGTTTTCTTAATAAAAATCAAAGACAAGTACCTCTCAATTTAAAAACAATTCGATCAACTTTCTTCTTATGCAAGAAACTAATCTTCACTTTACTTTTTTTAGTTTAAGTTGGTCGCAACTAATTCAGATTTAATTTAATTTAATTAAATTCAGTAAAAAAGAAATTAAACTCAATTGTAATATAGTGAGTTAATGTACTGGATAAAAATTATATTATTTTCAAGTTAATTGATAATCAATTAACTTGAACTAGTATACACCTAATTAGGTGTATACTAGACTTAATAAATCATTTGAAAACCTTTCTATTAAACCAATCTCTATTTAAATAAAAGAAACTTATTCAGACTCAATTGAGTCTGAATAAGTTATCACTATTGAGCAAATACACATCTAAGGTCTCGAACTTAGATTCTAATGGCTTAAGGTTATAACTCTATAGGCCTGTTCAAATTCCACTAGAGAATTTCTTTTTTCTAAAAATCTAATAAAAAACAAATTATAGAGTTTAAATCTCGATCTTTATATTGAATCTTTTTTTTAAATTAAATTATTTTCTACACATTAGGAGAAGACACCAAGTTAAACTTAAGATCACCTTAACAAATAACTTAAAATCTACTCTGTATACTGCAGTAAATAAGTTCAACTTGTTAATGAATAGGTTAAACTATATGGATTTAGACTACGAAATAACCAAATTAAGATGTATTTAGGTGAACTCAATTGCATTTTAATTAAACTTATTATAATATCTAAAAAAAAGACACTATAACTTCATTAGTTTATAGTTTTTAAACAGGATTCAGCTCAGACTTAATTGAATTAAGTAGGATATAATAAAATTAATTCAGTTAAATATAAAACCTGATAAAATAGGAGAGACAAGTCTTAAATAAGTGATGTTTAATTAACACAGGGTCAATTAAGTTAGACCTAATTGAGTCATAAAATTTACTATGTATAAGGAATTTCTAACTCAGTTAGATTAAATTGTCTTTAAAGGAGGTATAATTTTGAGCGAAGAAACAATGGTTATTTCAGAAGTTGCTAGAAAATTTAATATAGAAAATCATCAATTACGCGACTGGTGCGAAGTCGGATTAGTACGGCATAAGAGAATTGGAAGAATAAGATACATATTCACTGACGAAGATAAAAAAATCGAGAAGATCATTGAACTAAAGGACAAATTTGGAAAACACGCACCAAATGAAATGATTCGTGAAGAACTAATTAAAGCAAATTTAATGAGCGAGGAACAAACAAAAGTGATTGATAAGGATGTAGATGAAGAAGATGTAAACGAAAACTCCTTTAAAGAAGCATTTTTATTACTTGCAAAAAAAATAGAAGAAATGGATAAAAAAATGGAAAAGAAGGAACAATTAATGCTTCCATCTGAAAATTTGGCAGAAAAAAAAGATGTTATAGAGATAAAAGAGCAGATGAATAAACTTGAACAAGATAATCAGCGTTTAAAAGAAGTCAATGATCAATTACTTAAAAAGTTAGATTCTATTCATTCAGCTATGACCGAAATTCAAAAAGAACAAGGAAAAAGCATATGGAAAAGAATGTTCACTAAATAATAAAACAGCTTCTAATTACTAATTAGAAGCTGTTTTATTATTTGTAGCAATTGTCAGGGAGTGTTTTTCTTACTCCCTTAAACAATAAATTTATTTAAATACAGATAGAATTTTCATCTCGTAAAAGATGTAAAATTAAATCTTTTGAGATATATTACTAATTTTTATTGAATTATGCGATTAATTAACGCTATAATAAAACTAACAAAAATGACCGGAATAGAAAAAAGACTTCAACTGTTTAAGAAGTGTTGGTAGCACTCTTAAACCGTTCGCCCTAAACACGGTAGGGAAAACACTTGTCGAAGTCTCTTGTTAATAGATTCAGTTTTTCTATAGAATAAAACTTATGGTTTTATTTTATATGAAATAGCTATCTATTTCAAGGGCTTAGTTCATCAAAATCACGACATTGTTTTCCTTTTTCCAGGGAAACAGTGTCTTTTTTTGTTCCTTAAAGGGGATAATGAACAAATGACAAAGATATTAACTTGCTATTTAAAAGATGTAGATACTTTCAATGGGCGTTTCAAATGGTTATGGACCAACAAGTCCACGCTTCGTAAAAAGAAAGAAGAGTTTTTAGACATTCTTCGTACCCACTTTAAACAACAACAATCAGCTATACATAAAGAATTTCCTAAAAAAAGAATGGAAATGCTCGATCACGTCATCTATAACCTAGTGGCTACGGGCATTCAAGCGATCCGTTCTGAAACGCTTATGAAGAAATTCGATGTTTCCAAAAGTACGGTTTCTCGTTTTGTACGCTCGCTAAAAGCGACACCCTTTATACTTGTGGCACGATACATTAAAGAGGATGCAACAGGCACTCATCCTGACAGTTATGTATTTATCCTTAAAAGCCATAAGAACTTTCATCACATTTGCGACGAAATCTTTTTTGCCCATGATACAACAGGTATACAAGCGCTTCAACAAGAAGAAATGACCACTCCTGTGACACGTCCTGTGACGCATCCAGAAAGTGCTGAAAACGTTGATATAACAAGCTTAGAGGCCGATAAATCACCTGATGCCTTTATTAACCTTGATTTACCTGTAAATCATGTAAATAATCATTTAATGTCTGTTTCACAGGCCTTCACCTATATCAAAGGTGTTCCTAAGAAAGTCAATCAAGTATATGCAGGTAAGTATGGACATCAAATACAAGCCTTCTATGCTCGTATTCAAAATGCAGCAAAAGCTGTAAAAAGAGATACAGAGATTACGATTGAGAAAGAGCAAGTACACGAAGTGGCTTATTCAGCCATTGTTGGGTTAGATAAATATGTACATGAAGCCAATCAACAAGGGAATCCTTTATCCCTAGGGGATATGTGTCGATTAATCTATCAAATTGCGAAAAACCAATTCTACGAATTCGTAGAACCTAAAGGGCAGAATTATTCATCAGTATACGCACACCAACACGAAGTTATACATAACGAAAGTCAAACAACATTGGTTAAGCCCAAACATATTATCCGTAAGGAAATGATTCCTGATTGGTTAAAAGCTGAAGGAGATCAAAAAGAGAGTGTACAAGAAACAGAAGTTACGTTGGAACAAAAGCTTGAAATGGTTCAGCTGAAGCAAGATCTAGGACAAGATCTAACCCCAGAAGAAGAGAATTTGCTGCAGGAACACTGCTCAACGTACAGTTCGTTAGAAATGGCGAAACTGAAACAAGAATTAGGACAAGCATTAACATCTGAGGAACAAGAATTATTGTATCAACATGCTAAATTAAAGGAACCAGCTTCTTAATTTTTAAAAATAGTTAAAGTATCATAAGGATTTTCGCTATTTTTAACGTATTCAATGTTTTAAGAGAGGACTTGGCAGGATTTGAACCTGCAAGACGCCACAGTTGTATAGTGTAATACGACTGGCTGCTCTGCCATTGAGCTACAAGTATGCACATAGTCTCTGTTTATATGTACGACAGGAGAAAATGTAAGAAGTGAAGAAATCCCTTAGAAGCTAAATTATTATTAGGATATATTTATTTAGAACACTGTTCTGAATAATAAATAAATTTATATCTACGCAGGAGGAGAACATTATGCCACATAAAATTACGTTAACCGGATCAGCCACAGGACCACTACGAGAATACGATCGCTATGTTGCCTTTGATATGCGTGAAAAAGGGTCACCATCTGCGCCTAAAGGGTTGAAGAAGAGTACGTTTATTTCGTATACGGTATTTGTTGCAAAGAAGGCTTTTAACAAAACAGGTCTCACGAAAAAAAGTATTATGCATGAAAAAATCTTAATTCAAGGAGAACCAACATTAGACATTCCGATTGATGAATGCCCTGGTGAAGTAGGCGTAATCTGCTTCCAGATTACCGTTCTCCCGAATAAGAAAGACAAAGAAGGCAATGAATCAAACGATAAAAAAGAGGCCAAACAAGAGGCTTCTGCAGCGCAACAAGAAGTTGCTGCTACCAAACAGGAAGAAAAACCGGTAACTACTTCTCAACCTGTAGCAAAAGAAGAGAAGAAAGCTGAAACAGTACAGTCAGAAGTGAAGGAAACGCCTGTTCAAGCGAAAAAGGCGGAGCCACAAAAGAAACAGATGCCAAATCAGCCAAAAGGGACACAGGATGTTTTAAGCTTTGATGACATTATCGTACCTGAAGAGTTCTCAAGGACACGTCCAAACCCTGAAAAAACACAAAAGGTCATTGATTTTGTGAAACGCACAGGACGCTTAGATGAGCCTTTGACAATTGAAAAAGGGTCCAAGATTTTAAAAGACGGCTATCGTCGTTATGTCGTGGCCAAAACTGTCAAAATGGACAAAGTTCCGGTTACTTATGAATACGAGAAGTAAGTGAAGTGAAAGTAGAAGCGTTTAGGGGGAGAACGTCTTGACTCAAAATGAAAAAGAAAACCCAACGAGTGAACACATGGCTGATGTTATCGATTTC
The DNA here is from genome assembly GCF_023824195.1 of Priestia megaterium. NCBI lineage: Bacteria > Bacillati > Bacillota > Bacilli > Caryophanales > Bacillaceae > Priestia > Priestia megaterium. The sequence continues at coordinate 53,920 of NZ_CP085443.1, read as the reverse complement.
AATGAAAAGAAAGAAAAAAGTAACATCCATGTAGAAGAGGGAATCAAATGGTTAAGGCAAGCTGCCCTAGCTGGAGATAATGGAGCGATGAATGAGTTAGCGTTTCAATTATTAACCGGCAAGCTAGTGAAACAAGATGCTGAGGAAGGCGAAAAATGGCTCAGAAAATCTGCGGATACTGGAGATCGATGGGCCATGATGGAGTTGGGTTACCGTTTGCTCGTCGGGGAAGACCTGGATAAAAATCAGGCTGAAGGTGAAAAGTGGATTCGAAGATCTGCGGAGTTGGAGTATCCAATGGCTATGAGAGTATTAGGATACAGATTACTTGAAGGATTGGATATAGAAAAGAATGTAGAAGAAGGCGAGTATTGGCTTAGGAAAGCAGCTGATGTATATGAACCAATAGCTATGAGAATATTAGGCTATCGATTATTAACTGGAAAACATGAGTTGAAACAGAATGTGATGGAAGGTGAAAAGTGGTTACAGAAAGCAGCTGAAGCTGGAGAAACCATTGCGATGAGGGAATGGGGTAAATATTTAATTCATGGAGTGATTAAATAGCTGAACATAATAGCTTACCTTCAGCCAAGACTGTACTGACTACATTAACAACAGAAAAAACATATACCACCTCATAATTAGCTGATATTTTTGTTATCCAATAGTTCTTAAATAGAAAACCTTTTTTCTTTGATCTAAAGCAAAAAGGTTTTCCTGTGTGAAGTTCAATTTGGAAGAATATCTACAACAAAGACCGCCCATTATGTATCAGTGTATAAGGCGGTCTTAACTGTATTCATGCTATATGTTTATGACCAAAATATCGACACTATTCTAAAAAGACGTCAGGTAAAAAAGGCGATCGCTAATATCGCTGCCACACAGGCTAAATAGACATTCCCACTCCAATCCCTCTTTTCCTTTTCATTCACCGTATAGCTATTATAAGAACCTTCAATCGGTTCTATTTTTAGTTTTCTTTGTAAGGCTACTTCTTTACCTGAAATCAAGTTTGATTCCTCCATTATTTGATAATTGTAAGGTAGGAAACGTCCTTGTTCGTCTCTCAATCGGTTGCTGACGTCTTGCAGGCCCTGCTGCCTTTTCACTGGTAGAAGGCTGCTGTTTGGATTGAATAGTTGCTCCTGACATTGATTGGCCATCTGTTGATGTTCTAAGTAACGTAGAAGTGTTTGTAGACGTTCCTTTTCGCTCAAGGTCATCATGTTCTCCTCCTCCTTTCTCTTCGATGTTGGGCTCTTGTTCCATCCATAATGGGTGGGAAGAAGGCTGCCACGGAGAGGAGGGGAGAGGGACGTCACTCATTTTATACTGATTCATTAACGCTAAGAAAACAGGATTGTGCGCTGCAGTAAAAAGCGCACACCTCATAATTTGATTTCGGTCTAATTCTGTAGCTTGAAACAGACTATCTACATATGTACGATACAAAGAATGGTACCGCACGGTTGGTCGATAGGTGTCAACTTGATTTTTCGACTTCTTATTTCTCTTCATACGCGTTTTTCTCTTTCAAGATGACCTCTAACATCTGTTTGCCTTCTAGCGTTAAATAGACGTCTTTTCGACTTAGTAACGAGATTGCTAATTCTTTTGTCATCTCATTCGCTCCATTCCTGGTGGTTTATCCTGACGTCTTGTTGTGACGTCTCAATGAAGTATATGCTTAGTAGCTTGGACAATATCCCCTTTTTTTGTATACAGTATAAAAAAGGGGAGTTTAGGCAAGAATCCTTACTAACGAGTAAGGAGTGAATGACCATGTTATTTAATAAACTAGGGCAAAAAAGAACTAAATTCGGTTATTGGATTGATTCACAAAATGATATTAATCAATCAAAATTAATAAATGCATCAGGAATGAGCAAAGGAACAATTTACAGACTCTGTCACGATTCTAAATTCAAGCCTAAACACTCAACTGTAATATGTATTAATAAAGGTTTGAAAAAGTTAAAAAAAGATGTGAAAGTCGAAGACTTTATTTAATATAATTAACCCTTGCTTGTCTACTCTCATAAAATAAAGAAGAAAAATTACCGCAGTAGGTGATTAGTAGATGGTAATGGAATATATCCTTTTTTTTACTGCTAGGAGTTGGCTACTGGACTTTATTTTTCATGAAATGAATGAGAAATCGAAGGATGCTCTACCCATTGAAAGACGCTTATATAACCCCTTAGTGATAAATGACTATTCAGTACGCACGCCAGTAAAGTATGGTCCTTGTCGAATTGACTTTGTCATAGGTAGGCTTGCGATTGAATGTGACGGAAAAGCTTATCATTCTTCACCAGCGCAAAAGGCACATGATCGGAAGAAAGATGCTTATTTGAGGAAACAAGGATATAAAGTGATGAGGGTCAGTGGAAGCAGCATTTTAAAACGTATGCCTGAAGTTCTTAAAAGAGTAAAAACAAGGTTGAATTTAAAAAAAGAGAAGGCTAAAAATCCTTCTCTTTTTCATATATAATCATCTATTCTTATATACTCTTCTTCATGCCACAATCCCTGCATTCGCGCAAGAAAACGCCACCTTTTACCGAACTTTTGAAGTAAGCTGAGTTGTAGTGATAACATCTGCCACTTATCTGAATATAAAGTGTAGTCATACACTTTATCAAGATCGATTTCTTACTTTCACTATTCTTAATGTTTAATTTCTAAATGCTAGCCCATTGACCTGCAAAGCTTTTCTAAGTTTAGGTAAAGAAGCTGGTCCCATACCATGAAATTTTAGTATCTCTTTTTCACTAAATTTTGATAACTGCTGCAAAGAAGCTATCCCGTTGTTTTCCAATGCCCGTCTTGCTGGTGCTGATAGTATTGAAAGAAATCCATTGTCAGGTTTGCGTTCCTGCTCACAAATGGGGCAGGTCGGACAGTCACTACTTTTATAATAGTTGTGTCCTTTGTTACAAATTCTTAGATATTTCTTTGGAGTTGTCATTGTTAATCTCTCCTTTTCTCAAGAGCTTTTTTAGCTTTCTACCTCCTAAAAATTCTTCAATGGATGGTTTATTAAGAAACAAAAATATTATGCGTACAGTAAGCTATTTATCACTAGATGCTTTATTGTCTTGTTTCATGTAGTATAGTTACACTACAAATTATGCTAACACCTTACGTATTTACGTTTGAAACCAAGCCGGCCTCTATCTATCTCCTTTTGAATAGTTTCAGAAGCAAGAAGGATACTACTTTTTTTCTTGTCCTTCCTAACTTCCACTGGACCTACTGCCTTTGCGATTTCAATCGCCTTATCATGAAGTGGCAAATATGAGATTCCCACTGTATAGATAAAATTATTCATAGCTGATTTCGTTCGATCTGGAGAAGCATGAATCGTATTTTCCACTTGGTCAAGCATAGTAGAAATCTTACTTGCGCTAAATTCATGGTCCGGGCGATTACCCAAAAGCCAGCAATAACAGCTCCAGCCTGCTGACATTTTAAGTTCTTTATCGCTTGCGATCCATTTATCAGCAACAATTTGTGCAAAATCAGTTTCTGCCAAAGTCACTGCAACTACATAATCGGAAAGCATGTAAAAATACGCTTTATCGATCCAACGCTCAAAATCCTCCTCAGTCATCCTTGTTGGGTCTGCAATGATACCAGCAAAATACATAGCATCATAATTACCAGAGGCATAAAACTGCTCGGCTAAATGCTGGTTTTTCTTGATTTTCTTTGCAATAGGCTTCATTTTGCCTGTTGCCACTCCAAAAAGTGGATCTTGTGCACCATTTTTTATGTAAGTCTTTTTAATTCGTTCCGTACCGAGTGCTTCAAGTTCTTTCATAAAAATTTCAAAATCCATCATTTTGTCCTCTCCTTCTTTTCGGTTCATAAACTGGACCACCTTTTTTTAAAATTTAGCTTCCAATTTATCCTATGATTTCTAAGCCATTCGAGGGTTAGTTCACCGTTCATAATCTCCTTTTTATTTTCTCCAAAAAGTTGAACAGTCTTTCTTATCTAAAATATTAAACTCGATTATTTTCTTAAGTAATTCATAGTTTACTGGCTCAGTCCATAGAATCCGAAACAAGGCTTTGGTAGCGCTATACCCAGATTGAGCAATGTCATCAGCAAAGTGCGCAATACCTACTTCTTCAGGTGAAATGCTCAAATGATGCTTAGCTGAGGAAAAACCGACGATAAATGTACCATGATTAGTAAACATTGGCGTGTTCCACTTGATTTGTGGTTCCAAATTCGGGAAAGTATTAGCAACCCAAGCCAAAACTTCCTTTGTTCGGTCGCGGTGGTCAGGGTTATCGATATACGCTAAATATTCTGCCAAAACTCCCATGCCATTTCCTCCTAAAATAAAAAAATATTTTGAACGGTGCAGTCTTTCAATCTATTCCAATTTTACATGAAATTAACGTCAATAAGTTTACTTAATCTCATTTTATTTTTTAATTCAAATACGTCATCAATAAAGATAAATAGTTCCCCCAGCGAATCAACAAACTGAATGAACCCTGTCTCTGTTATGCAATGGCCTTGCTTATAGTATTTCGCAAAGGCATAGGCTCTTTCACGATACGAACAGCTAATATTTAAATAACAGTTCGTCATTATTAAAGTATCAATCGTACGCGATACGAATAATAATTTTCTTGATTTATCTGTTGTATATAAATATAATGTAACTGGAGTACGCAAAAAGAGAACATGAAATTTAAATATACTTTTCGGTATTATAATTTTTTCGATTCCATTCATTACCTATATACAAAAAAAGGATGTTCATTATAATGAAATTACAGTATAAAGAGATTAAAAGAGATACTCTAACTTAATGCTGTAGTTTCGTTAATTAAGTTACACATGGAATAAAACCTAAATTCCTTTAGCTTTCGGAGAAGATATATGTAGTTATTACGATTGAGATTTTTGAAAGCGATATCATTTCATTTAAAGAAAAACTTTTAAGACATTTAATTATTTTAACAAATTATAGAGATATCTAGTGTTATTGCTAACTTATCTCTAGACATTAGATAAAGGAGAAGATATTGTTTTATATGAAATGAGGGAATAATAGATTAGGATATTATTGTCCAATTCTAGGAGTATAAATATAGAAGTGACTTTTACTATATTTAGATGAATGTTAGACAAAAAACAGAACTTCAAAAAGGTTAAAAGGATAATGGAAAATCTCTTTATAAACGCTATTATATGCTCAAGTATATAAGGTGAGCCGAAAAAGTGTAATTTTACAATGAAGATTATGAAAACGCTTTACTGAAGGGGGAAGCTAATTTCAAATTATATGATTACCATTTATGTTAAAGATTATCCACACATTAGACTTATTTTTAATTATTGTCTTTTTTATGGACGCTAGCCTAAGCATAGGCTCTCTTTAAGTGTTTTAATGAACTAGAAATTGAAAGGGGTTACAACTGTGAAAAAATTGGGATTAGCTACACAAATATTTATTGGACTTGCGTTCGGGATTGCTATAGGCGCTATTTTTTATGGAAATAGTACAGTGATGGCCATTCTTCAACCTTTAGGTGATATTTTTCTTCACCTGATTAAAATGATTGTTATTCCTATCGTTGTATCCGCACTTATCGTATCTATAGCTGGTGTGGGTGATATTAAAAAGTTAGGAAGACTAGGTGGAAAAACCATTCTTTATTTTGAAATTGTTACTACAATTGCATTAGCAGTGGGCTTATTAGCCGCAAATTTATTCCATCCAGGTACCGGTATAGATATGGGGAACCTTGAGAAAGGTGATATATCCAAATATGAAGAAACATCTAAAACAACTGAGAGTACAGGAATAGGAGATCAAATCGTTCATATTATACCAACTAATATCTTTCAATCTCTAACTGAGGGGAATTTATTAGCGATTATCTTTTTCTCAGTCTTATTTGGTCTAGGAGTTGCAGCCATTGGAGAAAAAGGCAAACCAGTCTTAAACTTTTTTGAAGGCGTACTGGAATCCATGTTTTGGATGACAAACTTAGTTATGAAATTTGCCCCATTTGGTGTATTTGCTTTAATTGGTTTGAATGTGGCGAAGTTTGGAATTGGTTCATTAATCCCTTTAGGAAAGTTAGTACTCGTTATATACCTGACCATGATTTTCTTTGTTTTTGTAGTATTAGGTATTATTGCAAAAATGGCTGGAACTAATGTTTTAGTGCTTATAAAAATCTTAAAAGATGAGTTAATTTTAGCGTTTACAACCGCAAGCTCTGAAGCAGTATTACCAAGGTTAATGACTAAAATGGAGAACTTTGGTTGTCCGAAAGCTGTCACATCATTTGTTATTCCGACAGGATATACGTTTAACCTTGATGGATCATCCATTTACCAAGCAATTGCTGCACTTTTCATTGCACAAATGTATGGCATTCATTTATCTTTCATAGAACAAATTACACTTTTACTTGTGTTGATGTTGACTTCTAAGGGAATGGCAGGAGTTGCAGGAGCATCATTTGTTGTTGTACTAACAACACTGGGTTCAATGGGATTACCTCTAGAAGGTATGGCATTCATTGCTGGTATTGATCGCATTTTAGATATGCTTCGTACATCTGTCAACGTAGTAGGTAACGCATTAGCTGCTATTGTGATGTCTAAGTGGGAAGGCGGATTCGATAAAGAAAAAGCAAAGCATTATACAGATTCTATTAGAAAATCGGACGTAGCATAAAAATTCTTTTTATGTAAAGAAGGAGACCAATGTTATGGTAAATATCGAAACGCCTGAAAAACAAAATGTAAGAATTGAAAAAGATTTCCTAGGAACAAAAGAAGTTCCTACTTATGCTTATTATGGGATTCAAACTTTACGTGCAGTTGAAAACTTCCCAATAACAGGATACCGAATTCACCCAGAACTTATTAAAGCATTAGGAATCGTTAAAAAGGCTGCTGCTCTTGCTAATATGGAAACAAAAAGGTTATATGATGGGTTGGGTAATGCAATTATTGAAGCAGCAGACGAGGTTATTGAAGGAAAAAGAAACGATCATTTTATTGTTGATCCAATACAGGGTGGCGCGGGGACCTCAATGAATATGAATGCAAATGAGGTTATCGCAAACAGGGCTTTAGAGTTACTTGGTCATAAAAAAGGTTCTTATTCTGATTTAAGCCCTAATAGTCATGTAAACATGTCACAATCAACAAATGACGTATTCCCAACTGCTATCCACATTGCAACCCTTAATCTGTTAAATAAGTTACTAAAAACAATGCATTATATGCACAGTGTATTTCATAAAAAGGCAGAACAATTTGATTATATTATAAAGATGGGACGTACTCACCTACAAGATGCCGTTCCAATCCGTCTTGGTCAAGAATTTGAATCATATAGTCGTGTTCTTGAGCGCGATATGAAACGTATTAAGCAATCCTATGGACATCTATATGAGGTGAATATGGGAGCAACTGCAGTTGGGACGGGTTTAAATGCGGATCCACGTTATATCGAAAATGTTGTAAGATATCTAGCAAATATCAGTGGTTTACCACTTAAGAATGCCGATCATCTTGTAGACGCGACTCAAAATACAGATGCTTATACAGAAGTTTCTGCAGCATTAAAGATCTGTATGGTAAATATGTCAAAAATAGCTAATGACTTACGCCTAATGGCATCTGGACCCCGTGCAGGACTAGCAGAAATCACTTTGCCAGCTCGTCAGCCAGGATCTTCTATTATGCCTGGAAAAGTTAATCCTGTCATGCCAGAGATGATTAATCAGGTTGCCTTTCAAGTTATCGGTAATGATCATACAATTTGTTTAGCTTCTGAAGCAGGTCAACTTGAACTTAATGTTATGGAACCTGTTCTTGTTTTTAATTTACTTCAATCAATTAGCATCATGAATAATGCTTTTCAAACATTTACGGATTATTGCCTGCAAGGGATTGAGGCGAATGAAGCACATCTAAAAGAATACGTAGAAAAAAGTGTAGGTATTATTACAGCGATTAATCCTCATATTGGATATGAAGTGGCTGCTAGAATCGCACGAGAAGCAATACTAAAAGGTGAATCCGTACGTGAATTATGCTTAAGGTATGATGTTTTGACAGAAGAAGAGCTTGATCTTATTTTAAACCCTTTTGAAATGACTAATCCAGGGATTGCTGGAAACTCCCTTTTTGATAGAGAATAAACAGATTTTAATATGAAATGAAATTCACTACTATCATCTGTTTGATTCTTTAATTAATTAATATATGAAGGAGAAAACTATAAAAAATCTGTTGGATTAACGTTTTAGCTTTAAAACATGTGGTACACATATAGTACAACGCTAATATTATTGTTGGTTGTTGTGAGAAGGTAAATACTTAACTCATGAAGGGACTGATTAGTTTTGAAAGAATTAACAGCGACTTCAACAAACGTATTGCCTCAAATTGAAAGTAGATATTCGTATCTCACACAAGGCACTTTGGTTATGAACCGATATACGTAACGAAAGTGCCTAAACAAGGGCAAATGAACAAATTCTTAAACAGTATGGGAAGAAGCCTGTATCTCCTTAGATACAGGCTTCTTCTTTTCAAGTTTACATAAGATATGAAGGGGTTAGGTAGAAAAAAGCCACTTGTTTTATACAAGTGGCTTTTTATATTGGAGATGTATTAAATAAAATGTACAATACTAACAAAATAGATATTATGTAGCTCCTTCAGTAAGCTTACTTGTCTACTAAAAGAATAAAAAAGAAACTATACCACAGTAGGTGATTGTTAGATGATTATCGAATAAGTTATAGGCAGCAACATTGTAAATCGGATGCCTCAAGTTTTAGCAGAGATTTTGTTTTTTTAATGATTGCTAAAATATATATGAGGTGAGAATATGTGTGGAAGGTTTTCTTTAGCGACAGATATAAATGTGCTTCAAGAGCAATTTAATTTCGAATTTAATGATAAAGTAACAATTAATCCAAGGTTTAATGTAGCTCCCTCTCAACAAATTCTAACAATAGGATCTAATGGTGGAAAAAGAATTGGGTCAACGATGAAATGGGGACTAGTACCTTCTTGGTCTAATGATAGCAAAATTGGATATAAGATGATAAATGCACGAGCTGAAGGTATTGATTAAAAGCCAAGTTTTAAGACACCTTTTAAAGGCAAGAGATGTTTAATTGTATCTGATGGATTTTATGAATGGAAAAAAGAAGGGGAAAACAAGCAGCCTTCTCGATTTGTTATGGAAGATGGCCGGCCATTTGCATTTGCTGGACTTTGGGATGAATGGGATAAAAATGGTGAGCCTCTTTATTCGTGTACAATTATAACCACAACCCCAAATGAGATTACACAAGAAGTTCATAATAGAATGCCTGTAATTCTTGAAGAAGATGCATATGACTTATGGATGGACCCTAAAATGAATAATACAGAGTATCTTAAATCACTGCTAATTCCTTTTCCTGCGAAAAAGATGAAATCATATCCTGTATCTACAATTGTTAATTCACCAAAAAATGATGTTGCAGAGTGTTTAGCTCCCATTAACAGTTTATAAAGTAAAACAGTTCAATTCGCAATGTTGTGTACAATACTGCTGATATATAATTTCTGTACTTCTAGGGGTTGGACTATTATATAAAGCTATGTGGATCAATGGCAACAGTATCGTAAACTGTATACCTCAAATTTTAAAAATACGCCTTTGTAATAAGTACAACCTCTCATTCTGTACTAGTTGCAAATCTGGCGTTGATTCATTTGTACAATTTACTAATATGACACTTAAGTTTTTAAGGAGAGAGAAAATGGGAACATTATTTAATCAAACACCACGAAAAGATTATTTTGATAATGATGCTGTTAAATTTCTTGATACAGTAAAAACTCTTGCAAGAGATCATGGTCTGACAGTTGAAGAGACCTGTCGTATTTTAGAATTATCTATGAAAATTGATGATTATGATCGCAAAGATAGACAATTAGCAGGGTTGGGAAGATTAATAAAGGATTTAATTGAAGAAATTTCTATGTTAAAAGAAAAGTTATAACACGATAAATTAGGAAAAAAGCCTAGAGAGTAAGGTGTTTTTTCTAATTTAAGAGGCTTAAAACACAGTTGAATTAAAAAAGTGCCACTTATTTTATGGCCCCATCTATCCAAAATCAAAAAGAATTCATTGATCAATTGTTTGGATTATCATCATAATTTAGTGATTTAAAGGAAGCTGCCACTTTATATTTCTATAAAAGATTTTTTGTACTAGAACTATTAAGGGTCTTTTAACTCAAATTCACTTTACAGGCTATAATCCCTATCCCTAAGGAATTATTTACATAAAAATTAGCTTCCAATAAGATAAATAGAAGTTATATTTAGAGGAAGATGTTAGCAAAGAATTTCATAGGCCTAGTACATATAATGTAACTAGGGTATTTACGTAAATCTATTGTTGAATGCCGAATTTTCTAATGAAGGAGTGAGATTGTTGAAAAAGAGAATCTGTATTATTGGTAGTGGGGTAGCCGGACTGCACTTAGCTTATTCTTTAAGGAACGATTTTGATATTACGGTCATTGAACGTCAATCACCAGCTCAGATTAGAAGAGGTAGGATCATGTCCACCCAGGTACATTTTGGACCAACAAGGACACGTGAAACACGCTTTAATATGACAAAATGGGGAGAACAATCTCTTATTGAGAGTATTCATATTACAATTGGAAATCAGAAACTATTTGTAGGAAATTTGCAAGAACCTGCATTATCTGTTGATCAACGTTTATATTACTCACATTCTATTAATGACCTTGTAGAAAAAGGAGTTTCATTGCGTTTAGAAAAGGTAGATAAAGCGAGTGTGGAAGTACTAATAGATGAGTTTGATTTAGTTATTGATTGTACAGGAAAAAATGGGCCTCTTTTGCCGTTTTCAATCGAAGAGGATCTTTCTCCTTTTAAAACCCCTCAGCGAAAATGCATCGTTGGTTATTTTACGGGTATAAAAGCAAATGTTCCTCTAGGAGTAGGCGTAACGGTTCTTCCTGAGGTGGGTGAAATGTTTGAAATACCTGCAGTAACAGAACACGGTCCTGCTACTATAATGTTCATTATGACAATACCAAACAGTGATTTAGACGTATTTAAAGGAATAAAAAGTGCAGAAGAGTTTACTCTTAAAATGAGAAGCACAGCTCAACAGTTTTTCCCTGAAATTTATAATCGAATTGATGAAAAAAATTTTGCTTTATGTGATGAAAATAGCTTTCTTCAAACTGCCTTAACACCTATTATTCGAAAGCCATATCTTATGGTTAAAAACAAGCTGGTAGTGGGCTGTGGCGATAGTGTATTTCTAAACGATCCTATTACAGGTCAAGGTTGTAATCTCTCTTCCTATTGTGCGGAACAATTGTATGAAACTCTTATGGAATACAAAAATTCTAAGTGGGACGTAGAAACAGGAGAGTCTTATTGGAATCGAACGAAACAGTATGTAAAAGAGGTAACTGAATGGACAAATGCTATGACGAAACCATTACCTGAGCATGTCATTCAATTGCTACTTCAGGGTGCACAGGACCAAGTAAAAGCAAATGAAATTGCTGAATGGTTTGCCAATCCCACAAAAGCATATGAAGCGTTTACTTCAACAAAATTCATTGTTTAAAAATTATCTATTAAAAAGAAGCAGTGTACATAAGACACTGCTTCTTTTTAATTCATTGATGACGAAGCATTTCAATTTCTTCTATAGAAAGGCCTGTCAATTTACTTATTACGTTGTTAGCTATACCTTCTTGAATCATTCCAATAGCCATCGCTTTTATAGCTTCTTCTTTCCCTTTTTTTTCAGCTCTTTTTAAAGCAGACTTTTCATCTAATAACGCTTTTCTTCGTGCTTCATAAGCTAATAATACTTCTGGATCTTGACTCACACGTTCCCATTCGTCCATCGCTTTCTTTAATACTTGATCTTCTTGCATCGCAATCTCCTCCAATACCTGAGTGATTTCTTCATCTTCGGATGCTTCAAGTAATAATAACCATCGTACGAGTTGATCTTCTCGAGGATCTACCTCTCTGTTACGCCATTTAATTAATAACTTAGGTAGCTCCATAAAATGAATTTCGAGCATATCCGTTAAGAGTAACTTCTGTTCTCGCTCATATAACTGAAAGGTGGAGTGATAATCATGAATATGAGATAAATAACGGAAGTTAACAATGTTAATGGTGATTGTTTTACAAAGTTCTCCATAGTCCATGCCTTCTTTCATTTGACTACTATACATTTTGGACCAGTAATAGAGCGTTCGTTTTTCCATGTCATGTTTATTATTAAGCTGAATTTCAATATTGACACGACTTCCATCTTCTAGCTGCGCGTGTACATCCAAAATAGAACGTTTATCTTCTTGGTTTTCTTTATTAAAATGAGGATCTAATAATTGAACCGTTTGAATTTTCTTCTCATCTGGAAAACGGAGTGCTGCGTTTAAAAAGGCAGCTAAAATAGATTCATTTCCATGTGTGCCAAATAGTGATTTAAAAGCAAAGTCGACACGTAAATCTAATCGTTTTGTCATAATATCCTCCATCATCTCCATGTTTGTTATTAGTATACCATGGCTGTATGGGTTCTTTCTATTTCTCGCTTTATAGCGTAATAAATTGGCCATCAGGCATCTTTCGTCCTTCATTATTTATAAAGACAAAAAGTTTAAAAATAAAAGCTCTACAGTACTTCTGTTAAAAAAATTCATAAAAATGACGTGAATCTCTTTTAGACAAAGCGATATAATTCATAAAAACAACTACAGTTTTAAGTTAATTGTAGCTTTATGGTTTTACTTACATTATAAAAGGCACTTGCTATATGCAAGTGCCTTTTGCTACGTTGATATTTCTAAACAGCTATTATAAAAATAGATGCTCTTAAAGAGGTGACGAGTTCATGTCGGAAAACAACGTCATCTCTTATTATAGACCAAATTCCTTTATCCTGATACTAAAGTACAATAGTAAAAACACTATTTAGATCACCTTAAGTCCAACTATAACAAAATAGATAGCCTTCGAGATAAGTCAATGTTAATCATTAGAAACTTATAGAAAGGTTTTTAGGGTTTATTTACTTTAAATATGCTCTTTCTTTTCTCCTGTTTAATCCGTTTTAAGCGTAGTTCTATTTTTTTATCTAACGCTCTATATAGTATTTCGCTAATTGTGCATATGCAAAATAAGATTACAGTAATAATTAAAGGTTGTGGTACATGAAAATAGAAACACAGTATAACTACAAGTAGGGATATAGCGTAAATCGAGTTGATTACCCATCTTCTACTTCTATGAGCTTCAAGGCTTCTTTCAAGCAACTCTTTTTGTCCTTCTTCCCTGTTTATACCTTCTAAATTATTGTGTGTAAGGTTCATCGTTGTTTCTCCCCAAGAAAACTAATTTTGTATAATCTACGCATTAGTTTGTTCCCAAGTTGGCGCCTTCTTGGAACAAATAAGTCATAGTTTTTTCCTTTTTATTATAAATTAAACAATATTAAAAGTTATAACTAATTTTTCATAAAGTATCCAAGTAGTGAACCTTCTGTTTGTTAAACAAGAGTAATTTTAAATTTTATTCCTCCTTTTCAAGGCGATAGCATAGTTCGGTACTCTTAAAGAGAAAGCTAGCCTCTGATAATCTTTTATATTTACTGCCTTCGTGCATCCAACCTATACAAATCGAACATCAATGAGCGAATTTAACCTCATTTTATTCTTTAACTCAAATACGTCATCAATGAAGACAAATAGTTCACCCAGAGAATCAACAAACTGAATGAATCCTGTCTCTGTTATGGTTTGACCTTGCTTATAATATGTAAGGTACACTTGTTTATTTGTATGTAAGGCTTCAATTAAGGTGAAATTAATCTGTTCTATTTGCTCTTCTGTTAAAACAGGTTGAGCTACTTCTACTTGCTTATTTATCATTTCCTTTAACCCTATGTATTGCTCTGGCATAGTGGCGAATGGACGCCATTTTTTCATTCCTCTAGATTCCATATCTTTTTCCTCCTTAAGCTTTATGGCCACCCATAAGGCTATTTCGATAACGAGCTGTTGAATGAGGAAGGTGACTAGACGCACGTAGTACACTATTCTTGCCATAACGCAGCCGAATGTCATCAATCGTTTTGGCAAGAGCATAGGCTCTTTCACGCTGATCGATATCCTCAAATAAGCTCATTTGCTCCTCTTCTTGAATGCTCGTATTCGATAATGAAATGCCAATGGAGCGAATCGGCATTCCACTATCATAGGTATGTAAAATGGTTAAACAATACGGAAAGATATCTTGGCTTAAGTTTGAAGCTCTTCCCATTTTCTTTTGTCTGGAGAAGCCTCCAGCTGTTTGTTTGCTGTAGCCAATCGATAAATGGGCCGTTTGAGCCACCACTTGATGCATGCGCAAACGAAAACAAACATCATCCAAGAGTTCTAACAGCAATAATTCTACTTCTTTTCGGCTGCTATAATCCCGAAATAGAATTTGACTCTTTCCAAAGGAACGAGAACTAGGAATGTACACATCAGAAATACGACTAAAATCAACGCCATTTGCATGCTGATGGATTTCTTCCCCTAAGACACCAAATTCTTTACATAACATCTCTACAGAAGAAAGAGCGAGTTCTTTGATGGTGTGAATGCCTAACCGGTGTAAGCGTCTTTCCGTAGCAGACGAGATCCCCCAGAAATCCTTCATCGGATGAATGGACCACAACGTAAAGGGAATATCCTCATATCGCCAATAAGCAACCCCCGTTGGGCTATTCTTTGCCTCATGATCTAAGCTCACCTTCGCCAGTAAGAGATTCGGACCGATGCCTGCGGTAGCTGTCAGCTGTGTTTTGCGATAAATCTCATGGATGATTTTATGGGCTAATTCTTCTGGTGTTTTAGCGAATAAATGCAAAGAAGCTGTTGCATCAATAAACAACTCATCAATGCTATAGGCATGAAAGTCTTCAGGAGCCACATACTGTAACACCAAACTCGAAATATAGTTTGAAGCCTTGATATATCTCTCCATGGATGGATTCACCACATGGATATCTTTCCTTTTAGGAATGTCGAAAAGACGACTTCCTGTTTTGATCCCTTCTTTCTTTAATAAAGGTGTGGCAGCTAACACAACCGATCCCGACCGTTTGATATCTCCTACCACCGCAAGCCTTGTTTTCAACGGATCTAATCCTCGTATGACAGAGGAAACCGAGGCAAAAAACGATTTCATATCAATACAAATAATGACTCTGTTTGGTAGCTGCTCATAATCCATTGAAAGAACTCCTTAAATAAAAGAACGTTTGTTCTCTATATTATACACGAACAAACGTTCTCTATTCAATAAAAACCTCTAAAGTTTTCCCGATTATTGCTATTGCCTCTACTTCATCTTTCTACATTTTATAATTTAGGTGTCATTTACATAGTCACACGTATCACGTTTTAAATAGAAATCCACTGGGTACATGATATACACAATGGGGATGGAATTAAATATGAAAATAAGTTTTCGTTTAATTAAAATTTAAGGAGATGGGAGAATGGGAACGAGAAAACGAGTTGCAGGAACTTTTCATTCAGAGCAAGAAGCGATACATGCAATTAAGGGGTTAAAACGTCAGGGATATCGTGAAACAGATATATTGGTAGTAGCAAAGGATATCAATAATACTCTACAGCTAAGGGCCGAAATGAATGTAATGATAGAAGCAGGAACGCCAGCTGTAAGTTCGTTGGCAGGTGTGATGATGGACAGCTTTTTTACCATGATGACAGGTGGAATGATTTCTACTACCCAAGCTGGTGGTCTAACTTCAAAACTTGTTAGAATGGGTATTCAAAATTTCACTGCAAAACAGTGTGAAACGGATGTAAATAAAGGGAAAATCCTTGTCCTAATTGATGTGGATGAAACTCGAAAAATCCCTTCATATACTATGGGTAGGGAGTCTCAATACGAGACAGAGGAGCATAGGTCAGTGCAACTTCGCGAAGAGCAACTGGATGTAAGAAAAGAACGTGTTCAGACTGGGGAAGTACAACTTCGTAAGGAAATTGTAGAAGAACTACGAACTATCCAGGTTCCGGTTATGCGTGAGGAAGTCTACGTAGAACGTCGCCCGGTCATAGACGGTCAGTATGATGGTAGCCCATTGACAGAGAACGAAATCATTCGTATTCCTATTATGGAGGAGCGAATCGAAGTAACCAAGAGACCTGTGATTGTGGAAGAAGTGATCATTGGTAAGCGTAAAATTCAAGAGATTAAAGAGATGAAGGATACTGTTCGAAAGGAAGAAGCGCAAGTTGAACAGTCAGAACTTCCCGTGATTCCTGAACTTGCTGACTCTGAAATCTATCAAAACATGGATAATCACGTAGATCAAAGTTATCAAGAAGTTGCTGCTGCAATTGCCTCTGATGCTCCAAAAGAAGAAAAAGTTAAACTTTCACCCAACAAGAAACAAGAAGCTCAACTTAAAGTGACAACTTCTCCTGTTATCAAAGAGATTGAAGAGGTTACAGCCTCAGTAAGCAATCAGAAACCAGAAAATCAAGTTGAAGATACGGATATTAGTACTTCCGAAAAAGGGAAAAACAATGAGAAATCAACAAACAAGCAAAAAAATAAGTAAGTCTCCTCTATAGTTTATAATAGAGGGAATAATTGAGAAGATTTAAGGAAGGGCTGCCTAGCTGTATTGGCAGCTTTTTTTATTCCCCTTTAGATTAGCATAAGTAATGTTCCCAAAATCAAAAAAGAACCAAAATAACTCATTAAATGAGCATAAACAGGCAATATAATAAAAGTCCTGGAGATTATATCAAATTCCAACAGGTATTCTCACTAAATTCTAGAAATATTACTTATCAAAATGCTATATAAATATTTCCAATTATGATAAAAGCAGGTGATAAAATGGAACGAAAGAAGTTTATTGAACACATTGATAAGTTAATAGAACAATCTGATGCATGGAGAAAGGATGCGGAGAAAAGAGAAGACTGGAACAGTGCATGTTTTTACCAAGGTGAGGTTAAAGCTTATGAGAGAGTAAAGAGATTGGTTAATCAGCAGTTACATGTATAAATAAAAATTACAACCCTAACTCAAAAATGAGTAGGGTTTACTTTATTTCTTTTTCTAGTTTCCATAAGTTTGATTATAGGAAGTAGACTTTTCAATCTATTACTTTGCTAAAAACGTTCGTAAAACTACATGTATTTTAAAGAACGTTCGTAAATTATTTTTAAATTTAAACGAACGTCGAAAATGATAAATTTTTTATATAAACTCAAAGTCCGTAAACGTATA
The DNA here is from genome assembly GCF_023824195.1 of Priestia megaterium. NCBI lineage: Bacteria > Bacillati > Bacillota > Bacilli > Caryophanales > Bacillaceae > Priestia > Priestia megaterium. The sequence continues at coordinate 36,519 of NZ_CP085443.1, read as the reverse complement.
CTTTTACGGACGATGTATTTGATTCTGTTTCAAAACGTTAAAGGAATAAAGTCAAGGGTTTCCTTTTAATTCTTCTTGTCTTAATTTTTCTCTTCTTCTTTCAGGTTCTTATACAACTAAAGGGGCAGTTTGATTGAGTAAGGGATCAGATGTTTTTTTCTAATTGCTATTTCTTGTTTATTTGGTATGAGTGCATCTGTAGAAGAGTTTGATCCATTAATTGAAACAGTGGGAGAAAACAATCCTGAAGAAACTAAACGAATAGAAGAAATGTTTGGCGGTACCCCTAAGTGAAAGTTAATGGATAATATTGTGATATGTAGCAGATTATTTAGAAATTATTGGTTAGTTATAATTCTTTACTAATCGTTCTAAAAATGTTATTGTTTAATCATGGTTTGAAATTCATGTCTTTATTTTAGAACGTTCATTCTATAATGGATTATGACGTTTGTTTTTGTTAGTATTGACTCATGAATTTTTTTAAGGAGAAATAAAATGGCTAGAAGTAAAGAATTCGACGAAAAAGCAGTATTAAGAAAAGCAATGGAGCTTTTCTGGGAACAGGGTTATGAAAAAACATCCATGCAAGATTTGGTTGATTATATGGGGATACACCGCAGGAGTATATATGACACATTTGGTGACAAGCGTTCATTGTTTTTAGCTTCCCTTAATCACTATGAAGAGCTCATCGTCAAGGAGATGGAAAGCATAATTAGCAGCACTTCATCCACTAAACAGGCGATACGTGATGTTTTTATTTTCATACTGAATGCCATTGAACAATACCCAAAAGGTTGTCTATCAGTAAATGCAGCCGTTGAATTATCTTTGTTGGACAAAGAAATTGGATGCATAGTTACAAAAATGTTTAACCGTACTGAAGATATGTTTAATAACCTAATAAAACGGGGCCAAGCTAGTGGAGAACTATCAAAAGAAATCGATTCTGATAACACATCTCGTTTCTTACACAACAATTTGGTAGGTATAAGAGTACTAATAAAAACTAATTATAATAAAAAAGAATTAGAAGGCATTATTGCTCTAGCACTTGCGGTGTTAGACTAGCTTTCTTTTTTTACCTTTTTTAGAACGTTCATTCTAAAATTAATGTGAAACAAACCATCATAATGCATACTTATAAAATCGTATTTTTAATTTCTAAGGAGGAACACAAAAATGACAAACTTTAAAATACCAACAGAATCAGAATTTATTGAAGCAGGTGGAACTCGTTACGCATACAGAAAATTTGGTACACAAGATGGTATACCAGTAGTATTTCTTGTTCACTTTAGAGGAACGATGGAAAACTGGGATCCAAATATGATTGAATCTATTGCAAATACACGCCCAGTAATCTTATTTGACAATAAAGGGGTTGGTGAGACCGATGGGCAAACACCTACTACGATAGCTGAAATGGCACAGGATGCAGGAACATTTATTAAAGCACTAGGATTAACTCAAGTCGATATTCTTGGTTTTTCAATTGGCGGAATGGTTGCACAAGAATTAGCGTTACAAGAAGGCAAATTGGTTAGACGAATCATCATGGCAGGTACTGCACCTAAATCGGGAATTAATCCAGATCCAGAGATCTTTGAAAGAATGAATCGACACGGTGGGAATGCAGAGGATGCTTTAAATGACTTCATGTTTTTCTTCTACCGTCCAACTGAAACAAGTAAATCTGCGGGAATGGCCTCTTTACAAAGAATTATTAATCAGAAAAAGGTTGAAAGTTCTGACCAAGTACAACAAGCACAATTACAGGCTATTGCAAATTGGGCACAACCAAAAACTAATAATGATTACGATTGGTTACAGAATATTAAACAACCTGTGCTTGTAACAAATGGTATTAATGATGTTATGGTTCCGACCAAAAATAGTTATATACTAACTGAACACTTACCAAAAGCACAACTCATTATCTATCCTGATTCTGGTCACGGACACCTATTTCAATTTCCTGAATTATTCGCCGAAAATGTTAACTCATTCCTGAATTCAACATCTTTATAAAAATAATATAACGATTAATAAGAGAAGTTATATGAGCAAATTATAAGAACCATTTTAAAACATGGATAAAAACAACAGATTACACTAAGAAAATAAGTTTTATTATTAAATAACAAAATGGAGATGTAAGAGTATGAAATATACGGTTATTACTGGTGCAAGTTCAGGTATAGGGTACGAATCAGCACTTGCTTTTGCAAAAAAAGGGAAAAATCTTATTTTAGTTGCTAGAAGAAAAGACAGATTAGAAAGTCTAAAATCTTTAATAAACGAATTATATAAAGATTTAGATGTGGTGCTAACAGTAAGCGACTTATCTAATCCAAAACAAGCTTACGATTTGTATAATAGCTTAAAGTCCTATGAGATTGAAACATGGATTAATAATGCTGGTTTAGGTGACTCTTCACAAGTAATTCAAGAAAATTTGGATAAAATAGAAAATATGTTAAAAGTTAATATTGAATCGTTAACTATCTTATCTACTTTGTATGCTAAAGATTATGCTGACTATGAGGGAGCTCAATTAATTAATGTTTCCTCTGCAATGGGTTATATGGTTGCTTTAGGGAGTGTTGTTTATTCAGCTACCAAGTATTATGTCAGTGCGTTTACTGAAGGGCTAGCTAATGAATTGATAAATAATAAAATTAGTGTGAAAGTTTTAGCGCCAGCAGTAACAGAAACAGAATTTATTAATAAATCTCTTAATGTGACAGAATTTGATTACAAAGCAGGGGTAAGTAACTACCATAGTGCTAAAGAAATGGCAGAATTTATGATAACCTTGTACGAAAGTGATAAAGTCATTGGAATTGTTAATGAAAAATATGAATTTAATTTGCTTGATGGTATTTACCCTATACTAAGAGGATTATAATTTTTTATATTATAATTAGAATAATCATTCTAATATACATTATTTATTACTATGGAGGACTAGTATGAATAAATTATTTGATCAATATCAACTAAAAGGATTGAAATTAAAGAATAGACTGGTAATGGCTCCAATGACTAGAAGTCGCGCTACGGAGAATGGGGTACCTGGAGAATTAACTCCAAAATATTATTCACAACGTGCTTCCATGGGATTATTGATTAGTGAAGGTGTATTTCCTTCTCCAGAAGGGCAAGGGTATATGAATACTCCTGGAATTAGCACAAAAGAACAAGTCGATGGATGGAAAAAGGTAATAGATGCTGTTCACGATGCAAATGGACGAATTTTTCTTCAGTTAATGCATGTTGGAAGGATATCTCATCCTGATAATTTACCAACTCATTATCAAGCAGTAGCACCTTCTGCAATTGCACCAGGTGAAGATATCTTTACTGCTACAGGTATGCAAGAGGTACCAGAGCCAAGGGAGTTAACAGAAATAGAAATTATGGAAACAATCAATGCCTTTAGAAAAGCTGCATTAAATGCTATCGAAGCTGGTGCGGATGGAGTTGAAATTCACGGAGCTAATGGATATTTGATTCACCAATTCTTAGGTGAAAATTCCAATGTTCGTTCAGATGAATTTGGTGGATCCATAAAAAAACGTGCCAGATTCGCAATAGAAGTGGCAAAAGCAGTAGTTGATGAGATTGGTGCTGATAAAACAGGATTTAGAATTTCGCCGATGAATCTTCTTGGTGGAGTAAACGAAGGACAACAAGGAGAAGAATTATATCGATATTTAGTAGGGGAGTTAAATAAACTAAATTTGGCTTACCTCCATATTATGCACGTTAATAGAGAACATTTATTAAAAGACATTAGAGGAATATGGGGAAATACTTTAATTGTTAATAGACCATCAAGACCAGTAGATCAAATTAGCTTGGACATTGATAATGGTTTAGCTGATTTATCCTCAGTAGGAGTGTTAGCATTAGCTAATCCTGATTTAGTAGAAAAACTAAAAAACAATATGCCATTAAATGATCCAAATCCACAAACATTTTATATTAATAAGGGTGAAGAAGGGTACACAGACTATCCTACAATGAATGAATGAAATAATAAAAATTGAAACCATCAATGTAAGAGTTGGTGGTTTCTTTTTAAAAAGGAGATGAAGAGTATGAAAGCTGCTCAAATACAAAAATACTCAAAAAAAATTGAAGCACAAGTCGTTGATATTCCTATACCGAGTATTAAAGATAACGAAGTATTAGTAAAGGTAAAAGTTGCTGCCATAAATCCACTTGAAATATTAAATATTACAGGAAGCGTAAAACTAATTCAAGATTATGAAATGCCTCTTACATTAGGAAATGAACTAACTGGAATAGTTGAAAAAGTTGGTGAAAATGTACATGAATTTAAGGTAGGAGATTCTATTTATACGAGACTCCCTATCGAGAAGATTGGAGCATTTGCAGAGTATGTTGCAGTTGATGCAGCAGCCATCTGGCATTTGCCGAAAAATTTAGATTATGTCACTGGAGCTGCTGCACCTCTAACTGGTTTGACGGCATTTCAAGGGTTAACAGAAGAGTTAGAAGCGAAAAAAGAGCAAACAGTGTTCATTCCAGGAGGATCCGGAAGCTTTGGCCAAATGGCTGTTCCAATTGCTAAAGAAATGGGATTGAAGGTCATTGTTTCTGGGAGTCCTTCTGCTAAAGAAAGGACGTTGAATGCTGGTGCGGATCAATATATCGATTACACGAAGGAAAATTATTGGGAAATACTAGACAAAGTTGATTATGTTATTGATACACTCGGTGCAGATGAATTTGACAGAGAGTTGTCCATTATCAAATCAGGTGGTCGCTTACTAAGTCTTCGTACAGGACCAAATAAGCAGTTTGCAATAGATCGAGGTTTTCCCAAATGGAAACAAATCCTTTTTGGACTAGTTGGTGCTAAATTTGATAAGAAAGCAAAAAAACAGGCTGTTCAATATCGATTTCTTTTCGTAAGAGCTGATGGAAAGCAGTTAGAAAAAATTACGAACATTATTGAAGAAAACAATATTGTTCCAGCTATCGATCCTACTAATTTCACAATTGATAACATTAACGAAGCACTAAACTTAGTTGCAAATGGTCATCCAAAAGGAAAAGTGGTTATTAAATTTTGAAGGTAAGTAGGAGGAGTAGCAATGTCGATTTATTATTCTTATATTGACGCACCTAACTTATTCATTCAGCAACAGAATGGTAAAAGGTATGCGTATAGAGAATTAGGAGAAAAAAAAGGAACCCCTATTATTTTATTGACACATCTATCAGCTAATCTTGATAATTGGGATCCAAGGGTTATCGATGGTCTTGCTAAAAGTCATTGGGTCATCGCATTTGATAACACAGGGGTCGGACTATCCAATGGTGAAGTACCAAACAACATCCCTCAAATGGCAGATGATGCTATCACATTTATAAAACTATTAGGATTTTTAAAGGTTGATTTGATTGCTTTGTCTATGGGCGGAATGATTGCGCAAGAATTAATTTCAAAAGAACCAAACTTGGTAAGAAAGGTGGTATTAGTTGGTACGGGACCTCGAGGAGGAAAAGGGATTTCTAATGTCATCCGTATTACTAATTTTGATCTTGTCCGTGCTGCCTTGACTTTTAAAGACGTCAAGACCTATCTGTTTTTTCCAACCACAGATAATGGTAAGAAAAAGGCTAAGGAATTTCTAACTCAAATAAAAAAAAGGAGAAAACATCGAGATAAAACAATTAGTTTAAAAGCTTATAGAAAACAATTAGATGCAATCACTAAATGGGGTAAAGAGAAGCCTGCAGATCTATCCAAAATTGTTCAGCCAACATTAATAATAAACGGAGATAATGATCGCATGGTTCCAACAGAAAATTCATATGACTTATCAAATAGAATTCCTAATAGTAAGATAATAATATTTAATCATGCAGGACATGGTTCTTTATTTCAATATCCAAAAGAGTTTGTCGAAATTGTACTAACATTTTTAAGTTAATGAACATTAAAATACAGACTATCCTTTTGAAAATATGAATATTAGTCTTCGTTTATCAATTATAACCAAAAGTGGAGGATGAGCATCCATCTCCATAATTAAAACAACGATCCTGGCAAAAAATATTGAATTATTTTAGCAAATATACATTCATATTTTTTGCTAAAATTTTTTTGGAAAGAAAGGAATCAAAATATTACCATGGATACCCTGTGCTGTTGCCCAACGATAGTTATATAAACCCCAAATTTCTTCATGGTCAGCAACTTTTTAATAAAATATTCATATCTTATATCGGGGAGTTGTTTAATGGCCAATTCAAATTCTTCTTTATTCATTATATTTTCCTCCACAACAACTCAAAGAGCTGATAATACGTGAATCTTACCGATTAACGAATAGTTTAGAGTGTTTGTTAGAATCATTATTTGAAGAAAAAGATTATTTATTACATTCTAAGTTTAGTGCTGATACTGCTACGGCAGCCTATCTCACCATTCTAGATGGATTATTTGTAGAGATGTTGTATGGAGGAAGATCAGAGAGTTTAGAGAAAAGAATCTCTTCAACTTGGGATGTCTTTTAGCAAGGAATTAATAGTAGTAAACGAGCATAGACATCAAGCTTTCTTAACTTTCATTTACGTAAATCTTTATTCATAACAAATGAAAGGAGGAAAATTCATGAAAAGTAGACAAGAAGCTATTAATTACTGCATGAAATATAGGAATGTATTTGAAGACCAACCGTTTCGAGATAAAAACTGGACTACCATTAGGCATAAAGAAAATCAAAAAGTTTTTGCATGAATTTTTGAGAGAGCCGATCATATTTGGATAAACTTAAAGGGTGAACCAGAGGTAAATCGTCATTTACGCCAAATTTATCATTCCATAACAAAATAAAAAGCCACCCAGTATTTGCAGGACAGGTGGCTTTTTACTATAAAATGCATGTGCAGACACATAATAACATATTTTTCAATATAAATACTACTTTTGATGTGTTCTAACATATGAATAAAAGGTGCGCTTTTTATTCATCTATTTGTCACTCAGCCCGAGAGGAAACGTTGATAAATCAAGGATGTATAAAAAGCTGCATAAACGATAAATTTAAAAAGCGAACGATCCCTTGAGTACCAAGGGTTCTTTTTTGAGTTGTGTACCGAAAAGAGGTATTATGTTAACTGAATTTGTATATCATATACAGTCAAAAAAGAGAAAAGACCTACTGTCATGAGATCAGTCCCCATGTTCAGTAGGTTTTTCTGCTGCGTCCTTTTATCAAACATTATGCTTAATTTCCACTTTTTAAGACTTTCGATAAAATTCAGTATGTTAACTAAATTTATATGCATTATATTAAATGGAAAAGCTAAATAGAGTTGTTTTTTTATTAAATCTAAACTTCCCACTTATACGTTGTAGAGAAAGTATCCTTACTTTTATTGGTTAGATAAACCGTTTTTCATTTGGCTTCTACTCATCATTGTTTGCATGGTTGGTGCTCCCGTCTTATTTCCATTTCCTTTTATTATCCAAATAACTAGAGTCCCAATTCCTATGCTTAAAAGTGACAGTAACATGCCTCTGTTATTATTTTTCTTCCGAAATAGGCCATTAACATTAAATAAAGAAGTTAGCTGCTGTACATTATTCATTATGCAAATTCCTCTTTGATAAGTGTTTGAAAGAAAACTCTCTTCCAACATCTTTATTTTTTGACGATTCTACATATATATACTGGAAAAATGATGCTATCACCACTTGGATTTTCAAATTATTTCCTGTAATTATTTTGAAAACAATGTAAACCTTAATACATATATGACTATTAGAAGGAGTGAAAAGGAATGAAGACAAAAAAATATGTACTGGGACTCTTATCAGTTATTTTATCAGTAGGTTTTCTTTTTGGTTGTAATGATAAAAAAGATGAAGCTGAGCCTGATCCAACTGAAGAACCGTCTGAACAAAAAGCTCAAAATAATCGTGACAACAATGATCTACGAGACGTGGGATTTCAACCCGACGGTGTTCAAAATAATAATGTAGATAATAATAATCAGACACGATTAGAAGTAGCTGATAAAGCTGCGGATCGTATTGCTAAATTAAATGAAGTAGACACTGCAAATGTGATTGTTACAAATGGAAATGCATACGTAGCTGTTGTTTTAAAGAATGAAGAAAATGGAGAAGTAACCGACCGTTTAAAAAAGAAGATTTCAGATCAAGTAAAAGCTACAGATAAGGATATTCGAAATGTGTATGTGTCATCCGATCCTGATTTTGTGAATCGTATGGAAGGGTACGGAAATCGAATTAATGAAGGTGCGACAAGAAATGGCCTATTTGAAGATTTTACTGAAACCGTTAAAAGAGTATTCCCTAACGCTCGTTAAATTAGAGTGATTGAACATAACAAGTCAATTTAGTATGTTCTAGAAAAATGTTTTATGTAAACCTACATCTTGTATGTAGGTTTTTAATTTTGTTAAAAAATATCATTGCTTTCTGTAATAAAACCATACAGTATCATTAACCTTACCTGAGTGTTTTAGAATTCTAACGATTATTCATCGAACAGTCATATATTTACGTATAAAACTTAATGAACAGTTATATTTACATGAGAAAAGAAATAGATTTGATAGAGTGACAAAGGGATTTCAAGCCTGAATAACATCAGAGAATTTGTAGAACATATAGAGCTGATAAAAAAGTAAAGAGAGGGAAACCAAATGGGAAAGAATCCAATGGGACAAAACAACAGTAGCTTTTCTGCAACAGGGCTGAGCAGTATGCGCGACGTGCTGACGCGGCACGTTGAGAGTGGAAAGATTCCTGGGCTCGTCGCTCTGGTTAGTCGGAACGGTGAGACGCATGTCGAAACAATCGGCACAATGCACCATGGGGGTAGCGCATTGATGCGTCGGGACACGATTTTCCGGATGGCCTCGACATCCAAACCTGTTACGATCGCGGCGGCGATGATCCTGCTCGATGAGTGCAGGCTACGATTGGATGACTTGGTAGAGACTTGGCTGCCGGAACTAGCCGATCGGCGGGTTTTGAAGCGCATCGATGGACCTCTGGACGATACCGTACCGGCACGGCGACCAATTACCGTACGAGACATTCTTACCTCGACTTTCGGGCTTGGCATGGATGTAACGTTGTTGGGCACTCCGATCATGGGCGCAATCTTTGCACAGGGACTCACGCCCGATTTACCGGAGCCAATGCCGGATCCGGATGAATGGATGCGCCGTCTTAGCACCCTTCCGTTGATGTACCAGCCCGGAGAGCACTGGCAGTATCACATTAGCAACGATTTACTCGGTGTGCTTGTTGCTAGAGTCACGGGGCAGCCATTTGAAACATTTTTGAGAGAACGCATTTTCGAACCTCTAGGGATGAAAGACACCGGCTTCCATGTGTCTGCTAACGAAATCGACCGGCTTCCGCCTCTCTATGCCCCCGATCCACAGATTGGAGAATTTATCATGTGGGACGAAGCGAAGGGAGGACGCTACAACCAACCTCCTGCATTCCAAGGCGGTGGTGGTGGACTGGTCTCAACTGTTGATGACTATCACGCGTACTTCCAAATGCTGCTGAATCATGGAATGCATGGGAACACACGAATCCTGTCTCGACCTGCCGTTCAACTAATGACTACCAACCGCCTCACGTCTGAGCAACAAGCAGCCAGAACCGCCATGGCTACCAATAATGTCCATATTTCATTCGGACAAGGTCAGCACGGCGGCTGGGGAATGGGGATGGCGGTGCGAACTTACCGCGGTGATTATGCGCCCATCGGCCAATTTGGCTGGGACGGAGGAAGTGGCACCTCTACCTACGCCGATCCGAATAACCAGCTCACCGGAATCCTGCTCACCCAAGTTGGGATGTCCACTGCAGATTCCGCACGGGTTATCCACGACTTCTGGACCATGATCTACCAAGCAATCGAAGACTGACACCCAGCCCGAAATTCATATATATAAAAGGCCTCTGCTAGAAAGCAGAGGCCTTTTATATATATTCCCGATAACATCCATTATGGTAACTACATATGTATATCATATACAGTTTTTTCAAAGGTTATGCTAGGTGAGATGATGATATCCATCATCTTGGGTAGTTTGCTGTAAATCTCATATTACTCCGTACTCTTTCTTTCTACTATGGATAACATAAAAGAAAGGATTAATAACACTACAAAGAAGAAGAATGAAAAATTAAGATTTGAAGACATCTCTAATAAACGGCTGGATATGGAAGGACCAAAAGACATTCCTAAAAAGTTGAAGAGATTATATACGCCTATCCCCATCGACATTTTCTCCTTCTCTATTGTATGAGGAATTTCAATATTAATAATTACACTTAAAGCACTAAAGCTTATATAGATAAATAATACTCCTAGTGTGGTCATAATCATAGAGTGAAGACTAAGAAAGATTAGAAGACCAAAACCTATTAATTGTAAACCAATAAATATAATCATTAATTTCTTGTTACTTATAAAATGAATAGCTTTCCTCACAAGTAGACTAATCAAAAATGCCACTATTGAGATACTACATAAGATGAGACCAATTAGGATAGCTGATACATGAAATGTTCGAATAGCCTGTAAAGGAAAAAGGAACAAAATAGCTACCATGGCTGCATTATTAATAAAGCTAACTAAGATTAATCTATTAAAAGAATAAGATTGGAATACGGAAAAATCAATAAATAACAAGACTCCTTGTTTTTTACTATGCAAGCCCAATAAGAGGATAGAAAGGACGCTTAAAATAAGCAAATATCCATTTAATTTCACTCCTAAAATAAAAGAAATAACAAAGAGAAATAAATAAAATAACCCGGAAAAATCAAAGGGTTTAGTCACTTTCTCTTTACCGGCATATCCAGATGGGACAAAGTAGTATAGGCCAAAAACTGTGAGTAAAGTCAGGCTCATAAATAAGAATAAGGACGGCCATCCCCAGGTATGAGTTAGTATTCCTCCCATCAAAAATCCAAATCCAGAACCTAGAGATAAACACCCTCCTATTAATGTAAGAGTGACATTTCGTTTAGCTAAAGGAAGATATTGATTTGCTATGATCATGGATAAAGCAATAAAAGAACTGCCCCCCATAGCTTGAATAATACGGCCTATCAGAACTCCAATATATCCATTAGATAAGTAGCCTATTACTGAACCTAAAGTTAATAAAAGGACCCCAATTATTAATAATTTTTTCATCTGAATATAGGAAGATAATTTGCTGTATGTGATTGAACCAAAAGTAATAATCAATGTATAAGAAATAACAATCCAACTGATTGCAGAGCTCGTAACATTCAAATCTTTTGTCATATCCTCAAGAGCCACGTTAAATAAAATAGCATTAGTGACACCAGATAGAATAATGAAACATAACGTTACAATGAGATAATTAGTCCGGTTTTTCATAAATAACTCCTCTTTAATCAAATAGTCATAAAACTTTAAAACTAATTAGTAAAAAAAAAGCTACTTTATAACGTAGCCAAAAATCCAGGAAGGTATTGTTTAAACATTTCGGTATTCAAAGAAACGTATTTAGTTACACCTTCTCGTTTAATTGTTACCAGCTGTGCATCAGATAAAATTTTCAAATGATAAGAACCATTTGATTTACTAATCCCTAAACTCCTTCCGATATCTGTACATCGCGGGCAATTTTCTTCTTGAGATAAGATACGAATAATATTTATTCTCTTTTCATCTGCTAATGCATTAAATATTTTAACTCTTTGAAGATCATTTGTTTGTTCTAAAGTCATAAAACTATTATATAATAATCAATTAAATTGTCAACTATTGTTATTTCCCTTAGAGATGGCAGCTTTAATTTATTTCTTAGTACCTAGAAAATGTTTTATGGTAACTAACTTTTCTTGTCTTATAAAAAGCTTCTTTGACAGGAATCCAATTATTCTATAACGAATTACTAAAAAGATTTTATATAAAGAAAAGGAGGCATTTACATGATTGTAAAAATCGAAGAATACGAATTACCTCATGTAGATTCAGGTCCTTATGGAATTACCTTGGGAAAAGACGGCGCACTCTGGTTTACACAACATAAAACCAATCAAATTGGGCGAATGACTGTAGAAGGTAAGTTGAAGCAGTTTAATGTCCCTACTATTAATGCAGGGGCACTATCCATCATTTCTACAACTCAAGGGGACATTTGGTTTGCGGAAAATAAGGCTAATAAAATCGGAAAACTGACAATAACAGGAGAGATTATGGAATATGTTTTACCTAACCCAGATTCAGCACCTTTTGGAATAACTGAAGGACACAACGGAGACATTTGGTTCACAGAAATGAATGGAAATAGAATAGGACGAATTTTACCATCAGGTGAAATAATCGAGCATGATCTACCGCATCCTGGTTCCTACCCTTCTTTTATTGTGGCAGGTTCTGATAATGCTTTATGGTTTACTCTAAATCAAAGTAATCAAATAGGGCGTATTACGTTAGAAGGAGAAGTAACTACATATCAGTTACCTACAGAACAAGCTGGTCCTGTAGGGATTACAAATGGTCCGGATGATGCACTTTGGTTTGTAGAAATTAACGGCAATAATGTTGGCAGAATTACCACTTCTGGAGTTATAAATGAGTATTCTATTCCTACCCCGAATGCTCGTCCACATGCAATTGTAACAGGTCCCGATAATGCTTTATGGTTTACTGAATGGGGAAGCAATCAAATAGGGCGTATTACCGTGAACGGAGAAATTACGGAATATCCTATTCCTACAACAAATGCAGAGCCACATGGTATTGTAGTAGGATCTGATAAAGCCTTATGGTTCGCAGAGGAATGTAATAAGTTGGGTCGATTGAGTTTTGCCCAAAAACCATGAGAGGCAGTGAATATTTATGAAATCAAATAAAGCACACGGCCCAAATCCTACAGATTAATATCTAATTAAAGGAAATGATGTTGTACAATTCATTAAAAATACAGCCACTAGGCCAAATATCATTGTAGGCGATTATTCTTATTACGATGCAAGAAACGGGGAATCTTTTGAAGATCAAGTATTGTACCATTATGAATTTTTTGGTGATCGACTTGTTATAGGGAAATTTTGTGCCATAGCCCCCGGCGTGACGTTTATTATGAATGGAGCTAATGATAGGATGGATGGCTTCTCAACGTATCCGTTTAATATTTTCGGAGGAGGTTGGGAGAAACATACACCCACGTTAAATCAATTGCTGTTTAAAGGAGATACGATAATTGGAAAGGATGTTTGGATGGGGACGGACACGGTTATTATGCCTGGGATTAATATAGGTGATGGTGCCATTATAGCAGCCAAGTCAGTTATTACAAAGGATGTGGAACCCTATACGATTGTTGGAGGAAATCCTGCACAGAAAATCAAAGAACGTTTCCCAGAACAAATTATTAATAAATTATTAGAAATTAAATGGTGGGATTTAACTATTGATATTATTTCTGCCCACATTGATGTAATAGTTAATGGAGACATAGAAAAGCTAGAAAAATTGAAAAATCACAATTAAGAAAGGACAATTATCTATAATTTCTATTAGGTTAACTAAAAATGTGTAGGGTACACGAATGAAAAAACACGAAGGTCTTTTGATAAATAGAGAGAATTATAACATGAGGAGGAGATTGAATTGAAGCTGCTACAAATTAGGCTATTAGTTAAGGATTTTAAAAAAAGTGTTGAATTCTATAAAGATTTACTCGGAATTCCAATAAGTTGGTATGAAGAAGAAATGGAGTATGCACTTTTCAATAATGGAGAAACGAAAATCGAGCTTTTATCTCAAAAGACCATGATAGAAGTAATTGGAAAGGAAGATAAGTCTTTAGGTGGCGAATCCCCATCAAACTTTTTACTTCAATTTGAAGTAGAAGACGTTGATAAGACCTATGATTATTTAAGAGAAAATGGGATTGAATTTGTTACTGAACCACACGATCGTAAAGAATGGAGATCACGTATTGCACATTTTCGGGATCCAGATAAGAATCTTATTGAAATATATAAAATGCTGTAATTAACCAGGAAATTTTCATACTCATTGTAACTCTGTTTCGATTTATTTGAACAGAGTTATTTGTGCTTCTACCCATAATTGTGATTATGGTGCGACAAGAAGTCGCTTTCTTACAGTGTAGCTAACGCTACTCATCTAGACGCAGAGATGATCTCCATCCGAAACGGCATTCTTGGTAACGAGTCTGTCGGTTGCATGAGGAAATGTGGAAACAGAGGACAAATGCATGGTCCAGAATACTACTAGGAGAAGATGGGTATGGGAAACAAAAGTGAAGGTTTGTAAGCTTCGTAAGGGTTAGCTCAAGATAATGCACAGCTTTGCTAAAGGCTGTAAGGTTGCAGTTTTAATTAAACCTTTTGTGCCTATAACAGGTTTTAAGTTAACTAGCTATACGTTGTCCACCTTGACCATTTAATTATGATACAGTGAGGAAGGGTTTCTCCAATTTTTAAGGAATTAATTATCAGTAGCAATAAACTTAACGAGGTATCTAGAGTAATGAAATAAATGGAAAATCGAATTAATTATTGTTACATGTAAATATAGATATTTATTTTGAAAGGGGCTGGGACTATGAGTGTTTCTATCTTAAATAATTTAGCGAGAAAAAAATATCTAAAAAGGACAAAGGGGAGTTCAACCAATGGACAGAAATAAATTCTCATCAATTGCCCACAGTAAACATTTATTTAGTAACCCGATAAGTGAAACTAAAATCAATAGAATTATAGATTTTCTTCAGTTAGAACCGCATGCAAAAGTGTTAGATATCGGGGCTGGGAAGTGTGAACTGTTAATACGTTTAGTTGAAGAATATGATATTGGAGCAACAGCCGTAGAGTTATATGAAGGTTCTATTTTAGAGGCAAAGCAACAGGCCCAAAAAAGAATCCCTGAAGAAAAAATTACGTACATTGTAAAAGATGCCAAACAAGTGGTAAGTGAATACGTCAATCATTTTGATGTAGGAATTTGTGTTGGTTCTACTCATGCTTTGGGGAGTCTGGAATTAACGTTACAATCTCTTAAAAGAAATGTTAAAAAGGGCGGCTTTATTCTAGTAGGAGAAGGATACTGGAAGAAGAAACCTAGTCAGGCATATTTAGAAGCACTTGGTGGAGCAGATGAGTCAGAATTAAAAAAACACCATGAGAATGTTTTTATGGGAGAAAGTATGGGGCTCGTGCCGATTTGGTCAGTTGTTGCAAGTGACGATGATTGGGATGAATATGAAGGACTATATGCTATGTCTATGGAAAAATATTGTTATGAAAACCCGAACGACCCTGATTGTGACAGTATGTTAAATAAAATTAGGTCATGGAAACGTACTTACCTTACATGGGGTAGAGATACTTTAGGATTTGGCCTTTATCTTTTTCAAAATCAATAAATTTCAAAAGAACCTGAGATACCTTCCATTATGGAACAAGGAATTTCAGGTTTTCTATTTTCTGTAATCCACATTATGATAACTAAATATTTATACGTTATACATATTTCTTTCATCAACTAACAAGCCAAATATTCCTTTTAATAGAGGTTCCGAAAAGATCCATTATGTTAACTGAGCTTGTATATTGTATATATAATTAGCCCAAAAGAGCCAAGACCTTACAAGGGAACTGGCTCTTTTATGACCTTTTCAATAATTTGTGTGTCGTTAACTAACTCTGTATATCGTATATAGTTAAAACAAAAGTATTAAGCCTTTATTTCTTCGGCTAAATTTTGGATTAATTCTTTTGTGGTTAAAACTGTAGCAAACTCATTGTCTAAAGTAGCTAGTGACACATTATGTATTTGGTCAGCTGAATAATACGTATTGTCTGCCCCTTTTATTGCAAATGCAGCTGTTGCATCTGATACTAAGTACGTTTCAAATCCGAAATTACCACTCATTCGAGTAGTAGTTGAGACACAGTGTGGAGTTGTTAACCCTACTATTACAACCTTTTCTATTTGGTTTTCTTTTAAATGTTTTTCGAGTCCAGTTCCTATAAATGCACTATTTACTTTCTTTTTAAAGATTGGTTCATTTTCAGCTGGGACTGCAACATCTTTAAAATCTGAACTTGGTTTACTAGGATGAAAAATCGAATCGTCGTTATCAGATAAGTGCTGAATATGTATAATTGGGTATTTCTTTTCTCTCCATGTCTTTAAAAGGACTTGAATATTGTCTTCAGCATTGAGGTTATTTCTTATCCCCCACTTTTCATCTTCAAAAGCCCTTTGAACATCGATAATAATTAAAGCCGTATTGCTGAAATCTTTTCTCATATGTAATTCTCCTCCACTCTTTTCTACATATTTTAACATTTATGTTAGATTGGTGAATTAAAAATAAGAATTTTATTTAAGTATATAACCTTCCAAGAAGCAGTATTATATTGGCTATTGGTGCTTATTATATACATTTCGAAGAAGGATAGATTTCGTAAGTTCGAGCTATATAATATAAGATTTTAATTTGATATAATATTATTTTGAATTTTTTACCACAAAAATCAATAGGGGGATACAATGAAATGAGTAAAAAAACAGCTTTGTTGCTTATCGATGTTCAAAACATCATGTTTTCTTATGAAGGTGGATCTTTATGGAATGAACAGCAAGTACTTAAAAATATTACTTCACTAAGGGAAAAAGCGCACCAATCTAATGTACCAATTATCTATATACAGCATACAGACTCCAGTTCCGATAGTATGCTTAGTGAAGGAAAAGTCACATGGGAAATCCACCGGGATGTTCGCCCCCTACCAACAGACACAGTTATTCAAAAATCTTCTTGGGACGCATTTTATCAAACAACTCTACATAAAAAACTTCAGGCACTTGAAATCGGAAAATTAGTCATTGCAGGCATGCAAACTGAATTTTGTTTAGATACTACTTGTAGAAGAGCATATAGCTTAGGTTATAAAGAGAATATCTTAGTAAAAGATGCCCATAGCACATTTGATACGACTGTGCTTTCAGCTTCTAAAATAGTAGAACATCATAATAATATGCTGGGTGGCAGATTTGTTACATTAAAAGAAGTAAACGAAGTTATATTTTAAGCTAATAAAAAACTTTTCAAAGGAAAAACAGCCCATACGACTTTATTTATAACTTTCTCTTACTCCTATGAAATAGGTATCTATAAATATTTGTCGAACTAATTAATACCCCCATTAAAAAAGAGTCAAAGTGAAAAATACAATAAACGGAGGAATTAATTTGCAAACTATGTTCCATTATAACTGGTTGGTTAGAGAAGAGTGGTATCAATGGTGTGAGAATATTCCACTAGAGGAATTGCTTCGGAAACGAACAGGAGGAGTAGGAGGAATATTACATACTCTCTTTCACATTGTTGATGTAGAGTGGAGTTGGGTTCGCGTTCTTCAGGGAAAGGATGATTTTCAGGAGAGTTTTGAGGAATATCAAAGCTTAGAAAAAGTTCGTCAGTTAGATACAAACTTTCAACCCGAGGTAAGAGAGTTTATTAGGTCTTGGAATCTAGAAAAAGAAAATAATATTCTTTATGACCCACAACCAGACGGAAGCATAGTAACTGATACCTGGGGAGAAGTTATGCGTCATATGATTGCTCACGAAATACACCATATTGGACAATTATCGGTATGGGCTAGGGAAATAGGAGAGAAACCAGTTTCAGCCAATTTAATTGGTAAAGAACTTGGCCATACATTGCCCAAAATTTAATTTAATGAACTCTATTGCGAGTTCTCATGGCTTGTAATTAAGAGACTATGGGCTTTTAAGTTTGGTATCTTCGATTACATGCACTACTCTTTACTAGTTACGGGAGGAAGGCACTCTCATGAATGCCTTTCTACCCAACCAAACTAAAGATTCGTGTAATATGAAATCCTGGTATGTCAGAGGCAGTTCAAGATCCATGGGCTTTCTTTTTTAGTTTCCATAAAACGGCTTATCGGTACTTATTAAATAAACGAATTAAGATATGTTTCTTTGTCACATATTAAAGCTTCAAGGTTAAGAGATTTAATTGTATCCTCGATATTTGTGTCTTTAGCTAGAAGCAATGTTATAAACGAATCATAAATTCCCATAAACGCAAAATCCATATTTTCATCTGTAATAATTGACTCATTAGGAGATAAGTTAGCTATTTCTAAAGATGACATATCGTTGATTTTAAATGAACCATTTGTGTCATGAATAGGTTCAGAAAAGTATAAAGTATTTGCCCCTTTCGAGCAGAGGATCTTTAATAAACTATTTAATATAAACAACGATGTACGATCTTCTTCAGGGTAATAAAAATCAGGATTAACCTTAACATAGGAAGCTAACTTTTTATATTCATCGCTAGACGTATCAGTCAGAGTTTGCAACGCTACCGATAATTCCTTGTAGGATCTTAAATTACTTTTGGACATTACTTCTTTCCATGATATTGGTTCCCCAAGGTTAAACATTTCTTCGTCACTAGGATATATATGCTGATAAGGGTTTTCCCTTTTTGATTTCTCCCAACCAGAGGGCATTTGAATAAAAGGATGTAATAGAATAGCAGCAGACTTAAAGCCATTAGGTAATTGAGATAAGATAGGTAAATCCCAGTCTAACCGTATATAATCCAACAATATATAAACATCTCCTTTTAATGTACTTAGTTACGTATATTTTATATGTATAGAACACTTACTTCTAGTTACCATAATGGGTTTTCTAGGTAGTTAAATAAAAAAGATTAGCTTCTTACAGCTAATCTTTTTTATTTAAGAGATAATATCCTAATTTCGAGACTAATATGAATGAGAATACTATCTTTAAGAATGTTTTAAAGGTAGTAATCATTACTGTAATAATCGATGGGACTTAGAGATAGCAACTAATTTTTCAACACAAGCTCTTACTATAATTCCAATTACAATATAATAAATAAAAGAGTATATATATTTCCATTTTATATAGATGACAAGATGCGCCCATATAGAAAAAGGTTCACCAATAAAAGCAAATGCGCTAGCCATACATATGAGTGAAACAATAAAAGATTTCCAGGTTCTAAAATATTGATACAATAACATGAACGTAACTGGAACCATGCTGAAATCAAAAGGTAAAGCGCCAGGATAAATGGGCAGGAATTGCGTAATGTACCCCCAGAAACGAAACGTAATTCCAATAAGATCTAGAAGAAATGTAATGATGATAATGAAGATACCAAACAATAAGGTTTCAAGGATTTGTTTACGGTTTAAAAAGATACTCCAAATGATCCAAGGAAGAATAAGAAAAACAAGAAGCAATCACCAGCTCCCTGTTAAAAATTCATCGTGTAACCAATACTTTATATCTAATTCTGCTATTTTATCTTGTAAGGACCTGACTCTCCAAAAATTCTCTATTCTTTTATCCATGGATTTATCCCCTTTATAATGATATACAACACTTTAATTTCCATTTTATTATTTGAGCATCTTATTGTTTTATGTAGCTCTTTATTACCTAAAAAAACATTCCCAATGAGGAACCAAAATTTCACATTGAGGTATTACACTGATATATATGGAGAAAATTAATAAAAAAAAGGAAGTTAGTGATGATAGGACTTATTATTGCAATTATTGCCTTTAATCTTATTGCTTTTATCGTAAATAAAAGACTAACAGCAAATCAAATAGTCCATATTTGGATATTTACAACTGCATTTCAATTAACTTTTGATCTTTATGTGAATTTTAAATATCACGGTTATTGGTACTTTACAAAAGGTGTGGATTGGAAGGCATTTCCCGCCCATGCTATATTAATTCCTCCTGTAAATATAATATTTTTGAATTGGTTTCCTTATAGAAATTTACTCAGTAAAAAAATAATATACTTAATCTATTGGGATATAGCATTAGTCCTTTATGAAGTTCTTACATTGCTTCCTGAACCTTGGGGATACTTTAGATATGGATGGTGGGATTGGTGGTATTCAGCAGCTATCAATCCTATCCTTCTTATGATTTTATTGGGATACTATAAATGGATATGTAAACTAGAAGAGAAAATTGTTCGTGGCCAATCGTAAAGCAAACATCACTCTTATATACGGTAAGGAGTAAATCTTGATTGCTTTATGTAGTAAATAGGTTATTGAAAAGAATGACGTATAGAATATGCATTTCTAATTTACATAACAGATCTTATCGAAAACAAAATATATTTTGTGAAAAATACGGTATTCTATGTTTTATTTTAAATTGGATAGGGTAAAGTATCTAGATGGATTGGAATTTTACAAGAAGCAGTCTTTTTTAGATCTGTTTCTTTTTTTAATTTAATAACTATAAAGTGAATAATGAATTGTTATGCTTTTTCTACATAATCATGATGTTAGTAGGTGAAAAAATGGAAGATGTATTGCTGAATAAAAAATTACAACAGATTACTGCCGTAATTTTAAATAAAAAAGAAGAATTTGCTGAACAAAAAAGACACTATCATTTTTATAATCATGATGTTTATGTTCAACTAGTTCCCTGGCGAGAGGAGTTAATTAAAATTTATGCAGAATCTATATCTATCGATGAAGAGCTTACTTTTCAAATCTTAGAAAAGTGGGGAATGGAAGTAGCAAATCTATTAACAACTCTTCAACTTCCTTTAGATATTGCTTTAGAAGAAATCAGTTATTATCGAAATCAAATTGGAGAAGTCATTACAGAAGAAGCAAAGAAAGAAAATTTTTCTTTTGATTTGTTCTCTAAAGTGATATCTAGATACAATTTAGTAGTAGATAAAGCTGTACACTGGGTAAGTAAATCTTATATGCAAGATTATACAGATAAGATTCAATCTGCTCAGTACGCTATAGATGAATTATCTATACCAGTAGTGCGTATAACAAAAGAAATTGGTGTAATTCCTCTTGTAGGAGAGATCGATACACATAGAGCTCAAATCTTAATGGAAAATGCATTAAAACAAGGTGATGCTTACAAACTACGTTGGTTAATTATTGATCTATCTGCCGTACCTATTATTGATACCATGGTTGCAGATCAACTCTTCAAAGTAGTTGCGGCTTTGAAACTTATAGGAATAGGTGTTGTGTTAAGTGGCATTCGTCCTGAAATTTCCCTTACAATGGTTCAGCTAGGTGTAAAATTAAGCGATATTGTCACATTCAACAGTCTTTATCGAGCATTAGATTACGCAAACTCTCAAATGAAGTAGATATGAATAAGTTTTTCACATATCAAAAAATGATTTTAGGCCGAATAGTTTTGCTTATTATGGCTTAGATCGCTCATTTTATAATTAATTTCTCATGTTAATAGTTAATTTATATAAACTAACCGAAGTAAATCCTTTGCTAATCATAGCAAAGGATTTACTTCGGTTTTATTAATATTCATTAAAATATTCTTGGATTTTTTTAGGATCCTTTGTTTTAGTTAAAGCAAGCATTAAGAGAATCCGTGCTTTTTGCGGATTCAACGAATCGGACGTAACAAACTTATCCTTATCATCTGATGTTTCATGCGTTACAACTCCACTTCCTACGCGGCTAGATCTAGTAATAACTACTCCTTTTTTAACCGCATCTCTAGCACCTGCCAAAGCAGCGTCAGATAGTAATCCATTTCCAGCTCCTGCAACTACTATTCCTTTTGCTCCTGCTATTACTGCTGTATCATAAAAGTATCTAGAATCATTTTGATACCCATATATGATGTCTACTTGAGGAAGTTTATCAAATTTTGAAATATCAAATACTGATTGTGTTGTATGCTTACGAGTTGGTTTATTATAAAATAATATCTTATCGCCAGCTATTTCTCCTACGTATCCCTGTTCTGGAGATTTAAACGTATCTACTGCGGTTGTATGTGTTTTTGTTATATAACGAGCTGCACCAATTCGATCGTTAAGCGTTACTAAAACTCCTTTATTCCTTGATTCTTTGGTAGATGCAACTTTCACTGCGTTATATAAGTTTAGTGGTCCATCTGCACTTATAGCTGTAGCTGGTCTCATTGAGCCAACCACAATCACAGGTTTTTCACTCTTTACTACTAAATCTAGAAAATAAGCTGTCTCCTCCAAAGTATCCGACCCGTGTGTTACTACAATCCCGTCAACATCCTTAGATGCTAATAAAGTATTAATTCGTTTAGCTAACTTTAACAAAATTGAATTACTCATATTTTGACTGCCGATATTTACGATTTGTTCTCCACTCACATTTGCTAGTTTTTTCAGCTGAGGAACAGCCTTAATTATTGTTTTAATATCAAGAGCTCCTGATTCGTATCCAGTTGTATCCGTGCTACTCTCAGAAGAACCTGCAATGGTACCGCCAGTAGCCAAAATCTTCACATTCGGTAAATCTTTTTTCACTGAATTTTTCACTGTCATTTTAGAAGCATTTGCTGATACATTAACGGATGATAAAGTCCCAGAAAATAATATAACGCCTGATAAAAAGGTGATCCCTAATATCTTTTTTAGTTCCATATGTATTTTTCTCCTTTTATGCAAAAGATATTTTCTGGTATTTTTGACAAGTTACGTGTAAAATATCCTAAAATTATTTGTGATAAATAAAGGAACTCCCCAAAGGAGTAGCAGGTTTAAGCCTGCCTTTGCTACATAAATGTTTCATAGCTGGTGAAACATCTATGTGAATGATTTATATCTTAATTGAGCAAACTACTCAAGATGCAATAGAGCATCATCTAACGACTATTGTTAATTCAACTTAAAGAAAAAGGCTATCTCTTTTGACTGGAAAGAGATGGTCTTTTTCTATTTTCAGACTGTATAGGCCATACAATCTTAGTTAAGTCGGGTAAGTTAGTCGCATCACTGCCCCTCGATTACCCGACTAAAACGTTTTATGAGCTAAATCACTTCTAATACACATGTAATGATTAACGTATTTTAGTGAAAATAACGTTAACCATTACATGCTTCGTAGAAAAAAATAGAGTCTTTTTCTACATGCGTTTAGAAAAATATTTCTCATTTTACTTTTTAATATCAAATAATGCTCCACAAATTCGTTATTTCATGACCATTCAGGAAGTTACAGCTTTATAAGCTGCAAAAAAACCTTAATAAAAGGGTTCTTTAGCATGATGTTTCAGATATTTTATATCATGCAAACCGGTCTCTACTTAAAATCAACGAAAGATTTTGTGGAAATTTATATTTACTTTGATTTGAAACGAGTAAAATTACTTAGTAACACTTTAGGATTTTTTGTAAATTCAAGGGAAGTTTTGTAGAAAGTATTTCATATGCGGAAAAAAACTAACATAATATATTTAATGTTAGTTTTTATAAGGAGTTTATTATAATGAATAATGAACACAATCTTTTGTTATGTAGAAGAGAAGTGAATCGCTTGAGAGAAGAATACAAGAATTGTGAAAAGGAACTGATTAAAAGTGAAATTCATAGGGATATTATATTATTGAGCGATGGGATAAAAGTTGATTATAAAGTAAATCGGTAGGAAATATACGTTCACTTATGTAATCAAATTTACTTATTTATTACACCAGTTTAACTTCATTTTCATTTCCTTGTAACTGGCATGCTTTATAATGAATTAGAGTAGTTGGACAATCATATGAAAGACAATTTTGAATTTAGGCGGTGGGATAATGAGCGAACAGACCTATTCTGACATACAACGTAAAAAAAACTCGATTATAGATTCTTTAATCCATTTAGGAATCTATAAAAAAGGAAACAAACAGCTCTATGAATTAACATTACATGAGTTAGAAACAGAGTATCATATAGTTAATCCAGCAATCCAAGACCTATCTTTTTAAGTTTTTGCTAATCAGAATTCATTTGTTAAGAGGAGGGTTAATCTATGTTTTTGAAAAAACTAATCAAAAATGGTTTAATTACGGTTAATTATTATGAAAATGGATCATTACAAACGTGTAAAGGCCATGTTTATAACCTTAATCTCCATGAACAGACCCTGTCTTTAAAAGATGAAAAACAAGGTATTTTCTTTATTCGTTTATCCGGTATTGAAGACATTTATTGATTTCCTTTATTTGATTTGAACTTAGTGAAGAATTTTCTCTGTTTTTTATGATAAATGGTCACTTTGTATGTATAAGAGATTTCTAGTTAGGGAGTCATAAAAATATCAAAGTGAAATAAAAAAGGGGGAGGAATGATGAGAGAAAACAAACAAATATGGTCTGACTTTATTGAGGAGGACCGATTTGAACTATATTCGTATCTTACTTATTTATTTAAACAATGTCACGATGAGAATCTAAGACAGTTAGAAGATGAAAATATAAAAGAATAAACCTATAAATAAAGCAAATTGGAAGGATAAAAAATGAAAATGAAAATAATGTAGGCGACCTTATGATTCTAATCGGATGAATAGGTCGTTTATTGCTTTTATAAATCTTTTCATAGAGAGCTAATTTGATGTCAAAAGAAAACGTAATGTTACATTTGAGGATTAATTTATGTAAACAGATTAAAGATTTACTAGAAGAAATAGCGCAGGGGAATTTAGTTTAAAAAAGAATATATATAAAATAAAACTTCCTAATTTTCTTTAAAGCTGGTAAGGAGAAAGTCTAATTATTAGTTTATGAATGATTTCTTTTTAGTCCTCTTAATATGGTATTAGTGCAAAAATCATCAAATCAAGCTAATTAAATTGCCCATGGGATTAACACGCCTTTACTACAGGAATAATTTCCCTCTTCCCCACTATCTTCTACGCGTATTCATACAAGTTCCCGTTTTCTAAAATAATACACTTATGTAACAGCTTCCCCCTGCAATATTACGTAGCATTTTCATTATAGAAAGTAGAGTGTTTCTTCTACACGCAGTTAAAAAGTTTTCTCGTTCAGTTTATAGTAACTATGTGGTATCCGGTTTTTAACCGTCTGAATTTTAGAAGGAGGAATACATTGTGAATACAGCTGTTAATGAATTGTATGATTTTGGAACAGTCGTAAAGGGGAAGCTATTAAATAATAATCTTTATGCTCATTATTTGAGTGATGCCATGAGAAGAGGAAATCATTTTGATTTTTTATATTATTTTTTGACAGCAACTGTAGATAGTCGAACACCTATACCTGAACATGTCTCTACTGTTTTTTTGAAGGTTCTTAGCAATAAAATAAAGTTGAGTGATCTTACTCCATTTATCATGGGAATGGTCGGGAAATAAACAAAAGTTAAGAGATATATGCCTTAAATCCTTTAATTGAGGCACCCATTTAGGAATCGGTTTAATAGTTCAGTTTAATCGGGATATGAATATGATTTAAAGATACGTCAATTACATTCGTTCCATTGATCAAATAAATCGATTAAATAACAGGAGGAGCACTTTATATGGATACTATATTAAGAGTATCATCAATATCAAATCCAAGTTCAGTTGCAGGTGCAATTACAGCCGTATTTAGAGAAAGAGGTAATGTAGAAATTCAAGTAATGGGAGCCGGCGCTTTAAATCAAGCGATTAAAGCTGTTGCGATTGCAAGGGGATTCATAGCTCCTAGTGGTGTTGATTTGGTTGTTGTTCCTGGGTTTACAAATATTTTAATCGATAATGAAGAAAGAACAGGAATCAAATTAATTTTAGGCCCTAGAAAAAAACGATAGATTTGCGTTAAGTAAAAAGGGCTTTTTAGCTTGTTATTGTCGATAATTGCTGTTATATAAACTAAAAAAGCATATAGTATGCATTTTCAAATGCAAAAAAACTACCTCAGGAGGTAGTTTTTTGAGAACATACACCATAATAAAATTGGAGTTGATGTTTCCATCTTTATAATCAATTTCAAATTTATAATGGTTTTATTCATCAAAAACTATAGTTATTTAACAGTTTGTTTTAATTCCTTTCCTGCTTTAAAAGCAGCCACTTTCGAAGCAGGAATATCTACTTCTTCACCTGTTTGAGGATTACGACCTGTTCGTGCTGCACGGTCCCGCACTTCAAATGTCCCAAATCCAATCAGTTGGATTTTTTCTTTCTTGGCAAGTGTGTCATAAATTGTTTCCAGTAGCGCATTTACAGCGTTTTCAGCATCTTTCTGTGTTAGTTCTGCTTTTGTTGCAACAGCAATAACTAGTTCCATTTTATTCATATTCAAACACCTCATCCTATTATTTTAACTTAGTATGTAGAGGTGTTAACCTAGCTTCTACACACTTGTTACCTTATAACATTAGATAGAAAGTGAAAAAAAACTCTTTTTGTATGATTTACATACGAAAATTCATATATTGTTTGGTATGATAAATTCCGCATAAGTATACTTAGATGAAAAGTATAAGTATAACTATAATTTTATAGATTTATTTATCTATATACTTCAATTACACGTTGCTGTTTTAGTGGGTGCTTTTGATATGCCATTATTTCTGATCGTCATAATTTGAAAGAAAGTATTTAAGCGTGTGAATTTCTCCTGAAGCTAGAAGATCTTCTTTCATTTTCATAACTCGAAGTTTTATTGTGTCACCCATTGTCGGGAAATTCATCATATCAAACCTATCTCCTAAACCTAATGGAATATTTTCCCCGTGCATGCTTCCTTCTTTAAAAAATTCAGAGGCTGGACCTTCCATCAATAAATTTCCATCTAAGTAAAACTCTACTTTTTCTTTTCCTGTGATTTTAGCCATAGCTTCCACTACCTTTTCCATAAGTTACTTCCGTTTAATGTTTTATATTATTCTGAATATTTTTGATGCCTATTTCCTATATTGGTTTAAAGATAAGTTAAATAAAATTGCAGGAAGTACAAATTGTATACCGAATTCTCTTTAACAAACAGAGTTATTTTTAAACCCAAGAGTTTCTGGTATGTTGACTAGAGATATATAAAACCTATACTGAGGAGATGAGTGCTAGTTGTATTCTTGGAGAGTAACGAAATATAACCCCTTAAAAAGAGATAATAATGGTTACTTTCTCAATGATGAATGGACCTGTTTTTCTGAAGTAGGAATAAATGTAGAGATGGATGAATATTTGAAAGTGGAAAAAAAGTATATTAATGCCGTTATAACATTCATGAATGAAATGAATATCAACAAACTTTATATAAAAGGGTTAGAACAATGGTCTGAAGATATAGAAGCTCAAGATGCAACTGAGTTCATATCAAAATTATGGATAGGACAATGGATAAGTATTCAAGAAGTAAAAAAGCTAGTAAAATTAACATTACGAAATGCAGTATGGTGTAAATTAGAGTTAGGAAACCAGTTCTTTGTCCATTTTGGCTATGATTATTATATGTACATAGGAACCTCTCAAAAATGTTTTAATGCTTTAGAAAAAGTAGTTTTAACAGGTCTCCATGTTGAGATGGTTGATTCCCCTTATCTATAACTTTGAAAAATAAATTTCTCAAATGTATGTTATATAAAGAATATTAGTTAATTAGCAGTCTTTGTTACTATTCGTCTAGAATAGTAAGGGTAGAAAAGATTCTGTATTAATATTACATATTTATATATATTTTTAGTGAATAGTGAAACTAATGATTTTCACAAAATACTTTATCATTTACTTAAGCATAACGACTGTTCTCGGAAATAATATACGAAAAGGCTCTTTATAGAAAAATAAATAAGCACCTTGATAAAATAGGGGTGCTTTTACGTATTTATTTCTTCTTTACCATAAAGTAATTCTTTCTTTAACGTATCAAAGTCTCTTTTAGCTACTTTTTCAATCTTATCAAATAATTCATCACCTTTGATTAATCCTTTTTCTTCTAGGATTTCTTCTAACGCTTTAAATCTTACTCTAGATAAAACAACCTCATTTACGGCATTAACCATCAACTTCTGATCTTTTGTAAGTTCTTTTTCTTTGGCTGGTTCTTGTTGTAACTTAATTCTAAATACGACTTTTGTGTCATCTGATATCTCTGCTGCTTGATAAAAAGTACTGTGTGTAATATTTTTCATTTTAAGTTTCTCATTCGTATCAACAATAGTAAGTTCAAAATGGGGGCTCTCGAAAAAGAAGTCGTATAAGTTATAATCTTTTTTTCCCATAACCGAAAATGCAAAACCAATCTTTTTTAGCTGCTCACCTGTAGTGGAATGTGTAGTGGTTTTTTCTTCA
This sequence comes from Priestia megaterium, assembly GCF_023824195.1. Lineage (NCBI taxonomy): Bacteria > Bacillati > Bacillota > Bacilli > Caryophanales > Bacillaceae > Priestia > Priestia megaterium. The sequence goes on along the minus strand of NZ_CP085443.1, from coordinate 8,289 downwards.
AAATTTTCAACGTTAAATTCAACATTATTAATAATTAATTGTTTCAACTCAACCACCTCTTTATAACTATTAATACGACGAGCCTTAAAAGATTCCCTGTTTTCTCAAAATAAAAAAGGACACTGATGAATTAGTATCCTTAAAGGATTATTTAGAAAGCCTCGCGCTTGAAAGGATAATTAGTGAAGGTTGATTGTAATGTCATATTTAAAGAAAAAATTATAATGTTTTGTGGTTATATAACAATGGTATGTGTGAAATTAAGGAACAAGATTCATTAGGAAAAGTTAAATTAGTATCAGTTTCTGAGTTTAAAGTGTTTAAAAAAACATCAGTTTTTTCTAATCCGATGTTTTTTAAGTACTTATAAATTTAGTTTAAAGCGTTAGAAAAGATAGATTTTCACGAATGAGTTGTTAACTTTCGTAAATTTTGAAGGGCAACAAAACCTGCTTTCGTTCCATTACCAACTAGAACTAAAGCAGTACATACTCCAAATGTTGCTAGATTTGAATGAGCAATCAATTGGGCAGAACAAAAACGAATATTACTTCTTGCAAGCTCAACGGCTTTTACCTCATATTTGAAATCACTAACTTTATAATTACCATACGAGTGTCTCATTCTAGGTAGATCCCCTTCGTAATCTAAAAACATGTTAGTTGAACTAGAATAAGATTTCATATGCAAATTTATAAGCTTGTCCAAATCTTGACTACACTTAATTGTTTTTTTATCTAAAAGTCCATAATTACTACCTAGATCAATTAATTCTTTCCTTTTTTTTGCAATGCACTTTCGTAAGTCTTTTATTTGACCTACTGAATTGATTACCATTAACATAGCTTTTTCTCACCTCATCGAAATTTTTCAGTTTCTAGGAAATTTAGTAGGTCTATAACAAAAAGATAGAGCTAATAAAAAATATTATGAGCAATATAAGATATAATGAAAACGGTTTCTACAAAACATATCAAAAAATTACAAGAAAATACAAAAATTATAGACATTAATGAGCTATCCCATTCGAAGAAGTATACTTTTTACTTTAAATAGATGTTTTTTAAGTCATTTTTTCACAGTCCAAAAAGGTGTACTTTTTGGGACTATCTATATTGGACAACCTTAATCACAAATTAATTATACATAGTTAAGGGGATTATGGTGCATAAGTGTTGAAATGTTGTTACTGAGAAGCTACCAGAAGAAGATATTCTTTATTTCGCGGGTCATTCATTCATTGCAATTCTGAGCGTTTCTCATAATACTGTTTTTAGTGAAGGAGTTGAGAAGATTGAAAAAAACCATATACTGGATTATTTTTATTTTGTTGATTATAGCTTATGTGACTGACGTAGAAAACATTGACTTAAAGGATTTATTCTCTTCATCACAAGAAAGTACCACATCCTATGATAGATAAAGTGATCTATTTTCCGACTGATAAATACTCTAAAACCGCAGCGCATATTGAACATACCATTAATGAAGGTAAGTCAGCTATTTGTACAATTAATCCTGATGGGGCAGAAGAGAACAGAAGCCAATCTTTAAAGGGGCTTCCTATTAAGTAAGGTTATGATAGAAGTGAATTTTCAATGACATTTTGTGGTGAAGGAGGAACAGGTGCAGAAATTGAGTATGCTAAGCCTGCTGATAATCGGAGCGCAGGTTCTTGGATATCTTATCAAGTCAATCAATTGCCGAGTGGAACAAAGGTTTTAATTCAGATAAAATAAAAAAGGAAAAATATGTGTGCATCTAAAATGAAAAGAACAGGTATTGTAAGGGAATTAGACGAATTGGGACGTGTGAAAATTCGATATGAATTATGTAAAGCTTTTGGGAGAGAAGATAATACAACATATTTAGAGCTACTCGTTATGGGCGGGTTTGTACAGGTACAGGAGACATTAAATGATCAAACATTGTTAGCATCGTACTTTAAAGCAATTGAATTAAAGCTAGATAAAGATTTCATTCTTATTCTTGAGGAAGAATTGAAAAGAAGGGCTCTACCCTTCATTACTAAAACAGATAGGAGTAATTAATTTAGAATTACGCTTCTATCTGTTTTTCCTTTTCTAGAACCCACATTAGAAATTCCTTTTCTTGATTAGTTAGCTTTCTATTTAAGGATTGTTCAAACTTTAAAACTAACTCTATAAAGCGCTGCATGTTATCCACTTATGTTATAACTCAACTCCTTGAGTTTATCTTTAAGTATAGGATAAGGTTAAGGTTTTTATTTTGTCAAATTTTGTTGGGTTTTAGTACTATAATTTAAGAATAAGCATAAGGAAGCCATTATAAAGATATTTCAATTAGACGACTAGCTCTTTTCTTTGGATGTCATATTGAGGTTAACTATGAGAAGGAGTGGAAGAGATATAAGCATGAATTAATCTTTGTAGATCAAGTAATCTGGACCATCAAAGATTTATTTTGAAAATGAAACATGTTAATTTAAAGTAAATAGCGATTAATGGAATCTCATCATAAAACATATATAGATAGACAGAGCTGAATTAGATAAAAAGAGAGTAAACCATCTTTTTTATTTGTTTGCTCTGGGAGAAAGTATTAATCATAGATAGGTGGTTCTGAGGTAAAAGTACTAAAATGTTGAAAAAGCACCCCTGAACGGGTGCTGTGAATTAAAGAAGTTCATCGTTCTGGTTTTTTAGGAACTTGCTTTCTAACTCTAATTGCTTCATTCGTCGTTGTAATCCTAAATTCTCTAAGTCTTGTTCTAACTCAGAAGATAAATCAGTTTGTTCTTTAGTATTCCCCATTTGTTCTCTAGTAGTTGCCAACCTCGTTTGTTCTTTTGAGTTCATATTAACAGCTCCTTTCTTGTGACTTTCTAGATTCGACATAGCAGATGAAATATCCTGTAAAAAGCCATTTACCTAGAAATGCAATAGCAGTACAATACAAAAAAACATCCGTTTACAGTTTACATAGGATGTTTTTATTCTACTCTTATTTCGTTTTCATCTTTATAGCCTGCTCCTGGCGAGCTTCAATTTTTTCTTCAATCTTTTCCATGACCTTTTTATCTTCTAGTATTTTATGTCTGTTTTCATTGACTAGGTTTTGAAAAGAGGGTTTTAACTTTCTCATAATGGCACTTCTTTCTCACTGTTTAGTTTAGTCCGTAGACAAGTATGATTATAACGGTTAAATGGAAAAAAGCAATTATTTGCTATCAATATCCCTATGTGTTACACTATATTTAACTTGTTTTTGTTCGGTATAAGATTGAGAGAAGAAAAAACCTTAAACAGAAGTTTTTATCTTGAAATAGTATGATTGGGCAAGAGAGGTAATACATTTGTGGAGTATTCCACAGCAGGAGGCAACATTATGACACAAGGTACAGTAAAATGGTTTAATGCAGACAAAGGTTTCGGTTTCATTGAAATCGAAGGCGGAGACGATGTATTCGTTCATTTCAGTGCTATTCAAGGTGAAGGTTTCAAATCATTAGAAGAAGGTCAAAAAGTAACGTTTGATATCGAGCAAGGTCAACGTGGAGCACAAGCTGCTAACGTTCACAAAGCATAATCAAAAGTGATAACAAAAAGGACTCCTTATGAAGGAGTCTTTTTTTATGGTCTTATAATTAGAAAACCATGATTTATCTACTATTAGTTCAATAGAAAACCCAGGCTTTAAAAAAAGCCTGGGTTTTAGACAAGACGATCGATACAAGGTATAACTAGTTATAACATACAATAGAAATAGAAAGCAAATGCAATTAAATTAACTATATTTTCAATTAAATTAAATAATATAGTAGTAATATTTAATCTATGCGATAGCATTGGTACAAATTATCTTCGATGGGGATTAAGGGGGATTTTATTAATAAGCCGTTCTCCAGCTTCCATGTGATTTCCACACAAAGGGCATTTTTGGTGGTTGTCGTAAGAGAAATCTTTTCTCATCCAGCCCTTACAATCTTCTACTGTACATTCCCAAACCTCTGTTTGTTCTTGAGCTAAAGGTTCTTGATTTCTTTTGCCGTAATAATACATACTAACATCACTACTCCTCATATCATATTATAGCTTATAAAGGAGTAATAATCATTTATATGAATTGGTGTTTTTTACCATTTTATTTTCATTGAATAATGCACGGAATTTTTGATATGAGAATTTCTAAACACTTGCTAATAATCTCCTAATCTTGAATTCGATTACATTAATCCACTAAAAATGTAAATAGCATGCCGTGCTATAATAAATAAGAACTAAATACCAGGGCAATGAACTATGGGAGAATTAAAACAAGAAGATCTAGATGCAGCTAAACTGTATGAGAAGGGATTTAAGGGGAGGCGTTTTATAAGCTTCTTTATGGTCATGAACCTCATTTTCACCATGGCTATAATAGGAGTTTTAATAGCTCCTCAAATTCACGAAATTTTTCAATAGGTAGCATTTGGCATATATGGTCTTACTGTACTTTCTTTCATCCTTATGCGTGAAGTAGCAATATGAATCTTTAGTAGTATGGATGCGAATTGGATAGAATTTTGGCTTTGTTTTCAGTGCGTTTGGCGCGATCACTATGTTCATCAATGTACTTTATTTTAAAGGAATTTGTCTTCTTATGTTGAAGGTGAAAATCATATACCAAAAGGGGAAATACAATGAATCCATACGAACAATTACAATTAAATAAAGAGTTAGAAGCGATTGCAAAAAAACGAATTGAAATTCATAAAAAGCGAATAAAATTATCTGAGGAGTTAGAACAGGACTTTGATAATAAAGATCTTCAAAATAGAATTATTGAGTTAGAGGAAGAAAGCCAAAAACTTAAGAAAAAAAGTGAAGCTTTACAGAATAACTTTTAAGCATCCTCTTAAGGATGCTTTTTTTGATTAAAGTAAGTTTTTAAAAATAGATAATTTTACCGAAGCTACATGTGTGAATTTGAGTGAATTACTGCTTTTTTACGTCGCCTCTAGGATTTCTTTCGAGCATCTAGCATAGCTAACAAAATAAAAAGGCAAAAAGAAGTTACTTCGTTGCCGCGTAAGCTTTTACCTTATTATAAAATGTCGCTTTTTTCATTTCTACTTTCTTCACAAATGCTACAGCAGTAACTTTTCCAGATGTCCATTCTTTCTTTGTGTGTATTACTAATAATGTTCATATCTTCTTCTTTTGCTTTTTACTTGTAACACTTACTGAAGTAGTACACCCCTAAACTAAGCCACCAACGCAATGAGGGTTAGTTTAGAGATTAGTTTAATCGTGGAATCATTTCGCTTATCACCGGTAATCAAGTGGTTATTTATAGGGACTTTCCAGAAGTTTCGCGACTTTTTGGCGACTTTTATTTCGAGTTATTATAAATAATAAAACTCCATTTTACCTCAAATTAAAATATATTGTCAATAAAATTTTGTAATGTTTTTAAAAAATGTTATAATAGTCTTACAATTGTTTTTTTAATCATATTTTGAATTCCACTTTATTTTTATGCAGATAGAATTATGGACACGTTTTTTCAATATCCGTGTTTAAACCGAGGGAAAATTCAAACAGTTGTGTGAGCTTTAAAGGTAAGTTAGTTGAATAAAATTATCAATTTACTATCTAATAGTAACCGAGTTTTTATTCTACAAGGAGGCCTAGAATGATGAATCTAATCAATAAGAAAGTTACACACAAGCATTTTGGTACGGGTAGTATAGTTAAATATAATGATTCTAGTATTGAAATACATTTCGCATCGGAAAATAAAAAGTTTGTTTTCCCCGATGTATTTGGAAAGCACCTAAAACTACATGATAAAAGTGTTGCTGATTCACTTGAACAAATTATACGAAAAAAGGAAATGGAACTAAAAGAGGAAGAATGGAAGAAGGAAGAGGAAAAAAAACTACAACGAAAAAACCAGGAACTTCGCTGGGGACATGAAAAACTTATGAAAAATCATAAACTTCATTCTGAATCACAAATGGTTTTTTGGTGTGACACAGAAGAACAGAATAGTTCTTTTTTAGAGTGGAAGGTTTTTTCAGGCGTAATAAAAAGTGGTAATAACAAGGGGAAGCCAACCAAACCCACCCGTTTGCACCAAAATAGTGCTGTCTTGTTAACAGCAATAGATTCCAGTATGCCTGAAAAAGACAGACGTATCTTAGGCGTCTATATGGTGAATGAAGATTTTATCGGTAAGCTTTGTGAAGATGGATATATTCCTGCTCATTCAAAATACAGACTCCAACTTACAGAACAGGAATCGGATCAGATGCTTTTCTGGGAATATTATGTAAAAGAAAGGTCATCCCAAAAAATGACATGGAATACAGGTAAATACCGTTATTTTGATAATTTATGGATGGCTCAAATTTTGCTTGATATAGTTTCGTTAAAAAGTGACCCAAAGGAACGAGAGCAGGCACAACAATTTTTTGAACATTTTTGTAAAATGAATCTCATAACAGCTGAGGAGTTACCAAAGCCTAATGGCGCATTAATGCGTATGTAAACGTTAGCCCAAAGATAATAAGAATGATTAGGGACTGACACATTTTTCCCACCCATCATTAATGGCGAACATTCCTTGGCTCTGTTCGCTAATAAAAAGGCAAGAGAAGAACGTAGGAGAGGTAGAAAAGAGACAGTAGGTCATAAAAAAATCTATAGAAAATAATCCTTTACTATTTTATGACTATATACTTTACTAGTAGTAACCTTTATTGGAATAACTATCGAGGAAAGGTTACTTACTTTTCGAGCCCATATACCAGAATGAGGAAAATCTATACGGATTGATGTAAGCTTTTCTCAGCTCTATTATAAGAATAATACGATAATCTTATTATTTTTAATAGGAGAGAAGATGAGGGATATAAGCGTCAAAATATTTAGTAATGGAGAAACAGTAACTATAAGAGTATCGAATGAATTAGTAACAATCTTAAAAAGTCATTATGTAAAAAACATGAAAAGATACTCTTATACGGTTACTAAATATCCAAGTACTTTTTTCTTTGAAGAAGAGTTAATGAAACAAGAATAATAAGTAGATAATGAGGAGATACACTTATGCTTAAATTTAAAGTTATTTTCGAATTTATAAATGGCAGGACAAAGGAATTAAAATTTGAAGCCACATCAAAGAAAGAAGTCATTAGTCATATAACAAAATATGAAAGATTCATTTCGAATGAAAAAGAGCTAGTGCACATCAATTTAAATAATGTGGTACAATTTATGGTTACAGAAGAAAAATAACAATAAAAACTAGGCATCTATTAATTGAGGTGCTTTTTATTTTAATAGATAGCCTGATTTAAGAAATAAGCAGCACTATAAGATTTAGAGCCTCTTGATTCCATGAGGTGTCATCAGTGGCAAGCACTTACGAAAAACAGGTGCTTTTTTTAATGTATTTTTGTAAGTCTTTTATTTGACCTACTGAATTGACTACCATTGACATAGCTTCTTCTGACCTCATCGAAATCTTTCAGTCTCTAGGAAATTTAGTAGGTTCATAATAAAAAGATAGAGCAAATAAAAAATATTATGAACAATATATGAGAGAATGAAAACGATTTCTACAAAACATATCAAAAAAATACAAAAAATATAGACATTAATGAGTTAATCAGTCCGAAAAAGTATACCTTTTAGTAGTAAGATGAACTACTTATTACTTATAGATTTAGCATAAAGATTGGGTTTTTCACCATACTTATAATAAGGATAAATTGAATCTGTTAAGTAGCCTAAAGGTGGTGAGTTTTTATGAAAAATAGAGATAAAAGACGAAAAAAGAAGCGTGACTTTTTAAAGGATTACTTGAAAAATAAGTTAGGAAATTGGAAGCCTAGACTTGGCAAAGAACCTACCTCTAACTCTAAGACGATGACTCATGAAAATAGAAACCTTGATTAGATAATATGTAGGTATTTAGAAGTTTTTCACCATGAAAAACAGCCCCACTTAGAAGTCTATCTCTAGGGGGCTTGCTTATGAGGCATATTTATTTAACGGCTTCTTTTAATTCTTTTCCTGGTTTAAAAGCAGGAGACTTTGAGGCCGGAATTGTCATTTGTTCACCTGTTTGAGGGTTACGACCTGTAAGCTCTGAGCGCTCACGTATTTCAAATGTACCAAATCCAACTAATTGAACTTTTTCTTCCTGAGCAAGCGTATTAGATATCGTTTCAAACAACGCATCCACAGCCTTTTTTGAATCCTGTTTCGTCAGTTCAGATTTTGTTGCAACTGCATCTACTAGTTCAGTTTTATTCAT